>JAMDEM010000001.1:0-2228 GCA_023486985.1 Bacillota bacterium | reverse complement strand
CGGACTTGGAAAATCTCTCTCCATTAAAAATGAAGACACAGCGGATGCTTTAAGACTTATGGCGGCAGGGAAAATTGAGTATCCCCGTCGAGAATCAGAGTCTTGCCGAAGGTAAGACCTTCGACAATTCCTATACTTTGAAATTTTGTATGCCCGGTATAAAGTTCGGCTTTGAGAGCATGCAGATGGCTTTCATATTCGGTGCACTTTTCCAGGTACCAGTGCCAGTTACGAGTTTTGGGCAATTCTGCATCCTCCTTCATGGAAGCACGAAGAAACTATATGACTGTAAGTTCCTTTTTCATGGATGCCCCTGTCCATTTTTGTTGTAACCACTTTACCCGCGCCAAAATAATCGGCTATAAAATTACATGCCCTCTCGGGGTCAGTAGTACTGCCGCAGGTATAAATATCTATGGCAGCATAACCGTATTCAGGCCATGTGTGGATTGATAAATGCGATTCCGCAATAACAACCACACCGCTGACTCCTTGAGGGTTAAATTTGTGGAATACAACTTCCCTTACTTCAGCATTGGCTACCTTAGCAGCCTTAACCATAATGTCCTGAACTTTATCAATGTCGCTTATTATTTCAGGACTGCAGTAGGACAGCTCTGCAATGATGTGACGACCCAATGCTTCCATGGCAAGCCACCCCTTTCAATGTTTTTGCTGGAGATTTCACCTCCGATTTATTTAGTGTTCTGGACATTTGGGCTAAACACAGTTCAAGGAACCTGAAGATGAACATTTCATCCCCGGGTTCCTCGCCAAGAACTCCGCACACTGAACTTATATTAATATATTTTAACTTCTTTGTAAAGTGTTTTTGGGAAAAATTTTAAAAATTTTTCCCAATCATTTTCCGTAGTCAATTATCTGCACAACTTCAAGCTTCCCAATATCAACTTTTATTCCATAAACTACAACCCAGTCGCCGGCTTTTAAATCGTTTATGCTTCCGTTCAAAAGCTTTTTCCGGCTGAAAATTGAAGGCTTATCTTTCAGGGAAAAAGTCTGTTTTTCAACTACGATAATTTCCTTAGCCGTGTCTATCTTCTCAATTTTCCCTGCCGCCATAAGTCTTAAAGCATCCGCTGTGTCTTCATTTTTAATGGAGAGAGATTTTCCAAGTCCGAAGAAAGCTATTATGCTGGCTTTTATAACGCCGTCTTTTTTTGTCCCGAACACCCAGGCTTCCGCGCCTTTCACGTTATTAAAATTGTTTACTTCAATGCATTCTTTAAAAATACTGATTTCAACCGGAAGATGTACCGTAACTTTGCCTTCTTTCGTGCCAATCTCAACATAAGATTTATCAGTGTCATAACTGTCCACAATGCCTACGACCTGCGGCTTTCCTATGCCATTAATCACCTGTTCCAGAAAAAAAGTTTTAAAATCAGCAACTTCTGCCGCATCAATCTCCTCAGTGGCAAGATTATCTGCAATAATTAAAACTTTCTCTCCTTCATGGAAGCTGTCAAGGGTCACCTTTCTCATATCCTTGTAAAGCAAAGTTTTATTTGAAATTTTTACCTTTCTGACTTTGCTTCCGTCGGCAGGCTGAACCATCATAAAACTTCCTTTTAAATCTACCTGGACAATCTGGGCAGGGCCCGGTTTTCTTTTTGCCGCTTCTGCGCCGCCCGCCTGCTGGGCAAAAACTTTCGCGCCTGAAAGAAATTGAAAGCATAAAGCCGCTATCAGAATGAATTTAACCCATGTCTTTACAAAACGCATTATAAATCTCCTTTATATAAAATTTAAGCCAGAGCCGGTTTAAGACGAATTTCTATTCCTTTTTTTACAACAGGTTCGAGAAGTTCGGTGAGACTGCCCACTTTCTCTTCAAGTTCGTATCTGATTCTAACCGACGGCTTGCTTAATTTTAAAAACCTGCTTAAATCAACCGGGGTTCCTATCACCACAATATCACATGGAGTAGCTTCAATTGTTGCTTTTAGTTCTTCCATCTGCTGTGGAGAATATCCCATAGCCGGAAGAACATTATTTAAGTGTTTAAATTTTTCATAAACTCCTTTTATTGTGCCTACCGCATAAGGCCGGGGATCAACAATTTCCGCCGCACCCCAGTGTTTGCTTGCTATTACCGCTGCGCCGTATCCCATGTCCCCATGGGTAAGAGTGGGTCCGTCCTCAATTGCAAGAACTCTTTTTCCTTTTATTTTTTCCCCTTCGACATAAATGGGAGAACTTGCCTC
>JAMDEM010000046.1 GCA_023486985.1 Bacillota bacterium | reverse complement strand
TAATCGGTAGTAAGCCCCACCAGCATTTTTATTATGCTTGAATATCCTTCGCCCTTGGCGGTGATAACATAGCCCACAAGCTTATCTCCGCTGTATCCTTCAACAATTTTGCCTTCACCTTTAAATTCTGTTGCCTCGGGAAGCACAAGCTTTCTTGCCGCCGCCTCAGCTTCTTTTTCTCTCTGAGCGATAACAGGCTTGGTAGCCTGATATAAGAAACCCAGAGCGATGGCTATGGCAAGACATATCAAGGCAAGATTTAAAGCTATTTTTACATTATTATTCATCTCTTAGTCTCCGCAAAACCGTATTTTTTAGGTTTTAATTTTCTGTCTATATAAGGCGTAACGGCATTCATAAGAAGAATTGAATAACAAACCCCTTCAGGATAACCGCCTTTAAGCCTTATCAAAATGGTGATAATTCCCGCACCGACACCGAAGATAATCCTCCCCGGAAGTGTTAATGGAATCGTTACCATATCTGTTGCCATATAGAAGGCTCCTATAATCAAACCTCCCGCCATTATGTGAAAAACCGGGTCCCCTGTAAATGCGCCGTTTGGACCAAATACCCAGGCAAAAATTCCCACGGTGGCTATATAGCTCAAAGGCAGCTGCCAGTTTATATAACCCCGGAATATCAAATATATGCCTCCCAGTAAAAGAAGGACTGTGCAGGTTTCACCCAAAGAGCCGGCTCTATTTCCCCACCAGAGGCTTGAATAAAGAGCAGCTTTGGTTCCAAATGCCTCTATGAGCTTTCCCCACCCCTCTTCTTTAAGGATGCCAAGAGGTGTTGCGGTGGTTACTCCGTCAAGAGCAAGAGGATTCATTGATGCTTTCCACCATGTGGTCATAAGCTGGGGCCAGGAGGCAAGAAGAAAAGCTCTTCCTACAAGCGCCGGGTTAAAGACATTGCATCCCAGTCCTCCGAAAATCATCTTGGCAATAATTATTGAGAAAGCAGAACCCACAAAAGGAAGCCAGAGGGGAACACCGGGAGGAATATTATAAGCAAGCAAAAGACCGGTTAAAACAGCGCTCCCGTCAGAAATGGTTGAAGGCTTCTTGAAAACTATCTGCCATAAATATTCTGATAGTGCTGCGCCAGCCAGAGAAGATATTATTACAAATAATGCCGGAATGCCGAAGAAATAAACAGAGGCAATCCCTGCCGGGATAAGTGTTATGTTAACTGTCCACATTATCCTTGGAATCGACTCAGGACTTGTTATATGAGGAGATACGCTTACCTGATACTGTTCAGACATTCATTCTCCTTTCTACTGTTTAACTTTCACCTCTATACTTTTCCTCCCCTTAATTTAAGGGGAAAGCAGGTGGGGTTATCTTCCTAACTCCCCCTGCCATAACCCCCCTAACCCCCTTTTCAGTAAGGGGGGGAAGGGTGCAAAGAGGGGTGATAATCTATTTGCTGTTCCTGGCTTTATACTTTGCCAGTTTCACCCAGTGCACCAGTGGAATCTTTGACGGACATTCATAGGCGCAGCATCCGCACTCTATGCAGTCCATGAGACTGAGTTCGTCTTTTGCTTCCTTATATTTACCTTTTTTTGCATACTGCCCCAGATGGCTTGGAACAAGTTTCATAGGGCAGGCTTCAATGCAGAATCCGCATCTTATGCAGTTTCTGGGCTCGTAAACCCTGGCTTCACTTGCGTTTAAAAGAATGAGACCTGTGGTTCCCTTAATCATTGGAACATCCGGTGTATAAAGAGCTATTCCCATCATGGGCCCGCCCATAATCATCTTTTCTGCTTTTTCGTTCAATCCAACCGCGGAAACCAGATCTGCCAGAGGCGTGCCTATTCTAACTTTGAAATTGCCGGGTTCTTTAACAGGAGTTCCGGCAACAGTCATAACTCTTTCAATAAAAGGCTTGCCGAAACAGACTGCTTCGTAAACAGCCAGACAGGTTCCCACGTTCTGCACCAGGGCTCCCGTATCCACTGGAAGCCCGCCCGAAGGCACTTCCCTGTTAAGCAATACTTTTATCAATTGCTTTTCTGCACCCTGGGGATATTTTGCTTTTAAGACAGCAACTTCTGCCTTGAATTCACTGTTTTTACTTATTGCATCCCTTATAGCACTTATAGCATCCGGCTTATTATCCTCGATGGCAATAATGCATCTTGAAGCGCCTGATGCCTTAAGAAGAATCATTGCGCCTTCAAGGATTACCGGCGCTTCCTCCACCATAAGCCTCTGATCCGCCGTAAGATAAGGCTCGCACTCTGCGCCGTTTATGATGAGAGTGTCAAACTTCTTGCCGGCCGGAGGAGAAAGTTTTACATGAGTGGGAAATGCAGCTCCTCCCATTCCCACTATTCCTGCATCCCGGACCTTGCCGGTAATTTCGGTCCTCTCCATCTTATGCCAGTCAGCCTTTTGAGATTGCCAGGCAACTTCTTCTGTATCAGCCTTCTCTATTACTACAGCCATCGCTTCTCCAA
The DNA here is from genome assembly GCA_023486985.1 of Bacillota bacterium. Classification (GTDB taxonomy): domain Bacteria; phylum Vulcanimicrobiota; class JAMDEM01; order JAMDEM01; family JAMDEM01; genus JAMDEM01. The sequence continues at coordinate 883 of JAMDEM010000046.1, read as the reverse complement.
GAGTTGGATGAGGCATGCTTGCCACTGCAGAAACCTTTCCTGTTATAGTTGCGTGAACGGGAGCCGAGACAAAGGAATCAGACTTCCCTATCATCTGACCTGTTTTTACATCATCTCCAACCTTAACAATAGGTTCACAGGGGGCACCGGTGTGTTGAATAAGCGGAATAACCGCCTTTTGCGGCAGGGGAAATACTTTGATACTTTTTTCACAAGTTTTTTCTTTAAACATGGGGGGGTGAATACCCCCCCTGAAAGTGAGTCTCACGGTTAATTCCTTCCTACATTTTTAAAGCCATTACTTCTTCTGCATTTATCATCTCCATTATTTCATGGACAAAATGCGATATCCAGGTAAGAATTCCCGGAGCATAGTTTCTTTCATTGTCAACATAGAGATCTTCAAGGATTAAATCCCTCATCCTTAAATCAATGCCGTACTGAAGGTCTATCATCACGCTTAAGATTGAGGCAAGGTCGCCGTCTGCGGCGCTGCCCAGCCTGCCAATCTCCCTGGCATACTGTACGCATTCCAGGTATATCTCGCTCATGAGGGTTGCCAGATTTCCGGACACAACATCAGATACTCCTGCATCTCCGAGCCTTGCCTTTAAGCTAGCATTTAATTTTTCCTTATCACCTTCCAGATCTTCTCTGGTAGCCTCCAGGTCAGCTTTTATCTCCGTATCTTCTTCCTCTTCCGATATCTCCTTTAAATCTTCTTCATTTATTTCTTCCGCTTCCTCTTCTGTCTCTTCTTCTTCAAACTCTTCGCCTTCAAAAAGCTCTTCCATATCCTGGATAAGAGCCTCCAGAGGCTCAGAAACTTCTTTTATATTGCTTCCAATGGATTTTGCCGATTCCTTGAGGTAAAGAATCATCT
>JAMDEM010000155.1 GCA_023486985.1 Bacillota bacterium | reverse complement strand
TTTTGCAGTTCTCTCAGATTCTGAAGGTAAAATTGGCAGAAGGCAGATGCTTACGGCTTTGCTTCTGGGTGCCGGAGTTCTGGGGGCACTTTCTTTTCTTTCCTGGGAAAAGAGCGAAAAAATTAAAAATCTTCTGCCCGGCAAAGATAAGACATTTGGCGGTGACACTTATGGCATTTGCCATATTTGTCACACGCCCCATAAAAATATTCCCGATTCAGCCCAGGCTCATTATGACGTTATAATTGCCGGCGGGGGAATAAGCGGACTTACTGCGGCTTACAAGCTGAGAGATAAAAAGATACTGGTACTTGAAAAAGAAAAAAAACCCGGTGGCTGCGCAAAAAGAAACAAATGGAATGATATATATTTTGCCGAAGGCGCCGCTTATGTTTCCAGCCCGGCTCCGCTTTTAAAAATTTTTTATGATGAAATAAAACTTCCTCTTAAGGAAGTAAAATCTCCGGTTGACTGCCTCTGGATAAACCGGAAGTTCATAGGAGATTTCTGGGGAGAAAACATTAAAGAGCTTCCTTTCGGTAAAGATATTAAAAATGTTTTTAAAGAAGTAAGAGATGAAATCTTGAGCTTTCAACAAAGCGGTCCTTTTACTGTTCCAGTTGATGCAAGCAGCGAGCGTACTTTAAAGCTTGATAAAATTTTCATGAGTGATTATCTGAAAAAATATCCTCCTGCAATAGCTAAATTTATCGACGACTTTTGCAGGGACTGCTGGGGTATCGGTGCAGAATCACTTTCTGCTTTCGCCGGTGTAAATTTTTTTTCCGGCTCTTTCGACAAAACTTATACTTTCCCCGGCGGGAACGGGGGATTTACCGACTGCCTTATGGGTTATCTTGGCGGAGTGGTCAGGACAGGAGCTACCGTAACCCATGTAAAAAGAAAGAACGGCAAAGTGGAGGTTGGCTATTTTACGGAAGACGGCTATACAGCCGCAACCTGTGATTCGCTTATCTTTGCTCTTCCGAAATTGATGGCTTCAAAAATTATAGTGGATATTCCGTGGGAAAGGAAAGAAGCATTTTCAAAATTCAGGTATACCTGTTATCTGGTTGCCAATGTTATGCTGAAGGAAAGAATATATGAGAAAGCTTATGAGACATGGTTCCAAAACAAAATTTTTACCGATATAATAGTTGCAGACTATATTGAGGATTCAAGAAGCAAAAAAGGCGAAGTTCTTACTGTTTATATGCCCATGGGAGAAACAGCCGGGAGGAAAAAACTTTTAAGAGATCCTTTTTCGAAATGGGAGAGAACCTTGCGCCAGGATATGGAAGATGTTTTTCCGGGGATAAACGAAAAGATTGTGGATATTAGATTGTATCGTTACGGACATCCGAATGTTATTTCTTTCCCTGGTCTTATTACAGAAATCTGCCCTGAAGCAAGAAAGCCGGATAACGGTATATATTTTGCTCATTCTGATTCCGAGGGACTGCCCTGTGTGGAGTCAGCGGTCTGGATGGGGCTGAAGGCAGCCATTGAAGTTAATGAAAGAAGGATTTAAAGCAAATGAAAAAATCCCTGGCTGAAAAAGTTTTTGCCCTCTTGTCTGACCCTGCCTGCAAGATGGATAGAAGGCAGATACTCAGTGCAATGCTTATGGGAGCAGGAGTTTTGAGTTCTCTCTCTTTTCTTTTGGGCGGAAAGGCAGAGGCTTCAGTAAAGCCACAGGGCACGGCTGAAAAGACATTTGGCGGCGACACTTACAAACTCTGTCATCCTCCTTTGAAAGATATTGTTAATCCTCCTAAGGCTCATTATGAGGTGATAATTGCCGGAGGCGGCATAAGCGGACTCACTGCTGCTTACAAGTTAAGAGATAAAAAGCTGCTGGTAATTGAAAAAGAGAAAAAACCCGGAGGCTATGCGAAAAGAGATAAATGGCAAAATATTTATTTTGCCGAAGGTTCAGCTTATCTTTCTGCGCCTTCGCAAACGATAAAAAAGTTTTATGATGAAATTAAACTGCCCCTGAAGGAAATAAAGCCGCCGGTTGACTGCCTCTGGACAAATGGCAGGTTTATAGATGACTTCTGGGGAGAGAACATTGTTGAACTTCCTTTTGATAATGATGTAAAAGACGGGTTTAAAGCTGCCAGGGATGAGTTCCTTAGCTATCAGGAGGAAAAGTATCCGCCCACAGTGCCTGTAGAGGAAAGCCCTGAACAGTTTCTAAAACTTGATACCCGGCTTTTCAGCGATTATCTGAAAAAATATCCTGCAACTGTTGCCGGATTTGTAAGCAACTTCTGCCGGGACTGCTGGGGCGTCGGCGCTGAGGAGCTTTCTGTTTTTTCAGGCATCAATTTTTTTGCAAGCTTTTTTGACAGGACATATACTTTCCCCGGGGGAAACGGCGGGTTTACTGACTGCATCATGGGTTATCTTGACGGCGTAGTTAAAACAGGCTCGACAATCACAGGCATAAGAAGAGAGAGCGGGAAAGTAGTGGTTGAATATCTTGATGAAGAAGGAGTCCATACATCAGTTACCTGTGATTCTCTTATATTTGCCATGCCCAAGCTGGTGGCAAACAGGCTGATAAAAGACCTGCCGGAGCAAAAGAAAGAAATTTTTTCAAAATTCAGATATGCAAGTTACATGGTTGCTGATGTGATGTTTCAGGAAAAAATATTCGGTAAGTCATACAGCACGTGGTTTCAAAATAAAGTTTTTACCGATATGATAGCCGCAGATTATATTGAAGGCTCAAAAAGCCCTGCAGGGCAGGTCCTTACTTTTTATATGCCCATGGGAGAAAAAGAAGGAAGAATGAAACTTTTAAAAGATTCATTTTCAAAATGGGAGAGAACTTTGCGCCAGGATATTGAAAACATATTTCCGGGGATAAATGATAAGATTGTGGATGTCAGGTTGTATCGTTACGGCCATCCGAATGTTATTTCCTTCCCCGGTCTTGTTACAAAAATTTGTCCTGAGGCAAGAAAGCCTGATAAAGGAATATATTTTGCTCATTCGGATTCCGAGGGTCTGCCCTGCGTGGAATCGGCGGTCTGGATGGGTATCAAGTCAGCAAGGGAGTTAAATGAAAGAAATATTTGAAGTTATTGAAGGTTATACAGGGCAGAGACTTGATTATTATCTTGCAAACTGCACGTCTTTTTCCCGCACACGGATTCAGAAGCTTATTGAAGAAAAGAATGTATTGCTGAATGGAGCCTGTGCAAGGGCAAGCCAGAAGCTGAAATCTGGAGACAGGATAGAAATTGAGGTGCCGCCCCCTGAAGATTCAGCGGCTGCCGGGGAAGAAATTCCCATGGATATCATTTATGAAGATAATGATATTATTGTAGTGAATAAGCCGAGAGGGATTGTGGTTCATCCGGCGGCCGGTGTTAAAAGCGGCACCTCAATTTCTATCCTGTCTC
>JAMDEM010000092.1 GCA_023486985.1 Bacillota bacterium | reverse complement strand
TTGACTCTTTTTTCTACCAGGACCAGTCGGCGCCTGCAAGTGTAACAGTTAAAAGAAAGTAGCCAAAAGCGGATAAAAATAGGTTGGGAGTGATAATATGCGGATAAATATTAAATCAATTGTTTTAATTATTTTCTGTTTGTTCCTGTTCCTGGAGCTTTCAGCCTTTTCAAAGGCTGAAAACCGGAATAATTACACTGCGCAACTGGTCCTGGTAGAAAAAAGAGTCAAAATAATAAGAGTTGATATAAATAGAAGCAGGCTTGAGGTCGCTGAAACAGGCCGCGGCGACACTACTACCCTGCTTTATGTAGTCATAGACGGCTACACTAAGGTATGGCACTTAAACAAAAGAATTAACTGGAAGAGTCTGAAAAAGGGCCAGCTAATCATGGTAAAAGGCGGTTTAAGATGGGACGGAAAAATAAAGGCTAATGACATTTATCTTATAAAGAAAAGCCCTGATTAAAAAATTCTGGCTTGAATTCCAGATTTGATGTTTAAATTAACCGGTTAAAAAGTTTTTTAAAAAGGAGTGAAAATAATGAAACCTAAAGCATTGTTTTTATTTCTATTTGCCGTTGCAGCTTTTCTGCTTGTAATTTCAATAGTTTCAGGGTCGCAATCTGAGGCTGTCAAAGTGATTGTAAATGATAAGGAAATATTCTTTGACCAGCCCCCGGTTATTGCCCAGGGCAGTGTACTTGTGCCGCTGAGGGGAGTTTTTGAGAATCTCGGCGCAGATGTAAAATGGGATTCCGCCACAAGAACTATCACTGCCACTCGCGCAGAAAGCGAAGTTATTCTTAAAATCGGGGGAAATACTGCAAAGGTAAATGGCAAAGAAAAGACGCTTACTACACCGGCAAGAGTTGTTCAGGGCAGGACTCTTGTGCCCCTGCGCTTTGTCAGCGAAGCCATGGGAGCAGATGTAAAATGGAACGCACAGAGCCGGACGGTTTATATCGTTTCGTCGGCTGAAACAAAACCGGCTCAAAACGTTTCGCCCGCCGGGTCACCGTCACCGGCCGGGTCACCCCTTTCCAACCTGTCCGGGTCCGATCTTATTAAGACAAAAAAATGCCTTAATTGTCATGCTCTCAATGGAGTTGGGAAAAAATATGGACCTCCACTGGAGCAGCTTCCAACAAAGTGGGATAAAGAAAAACTTAGCCTTTTTTTGCTGAATCCCGGCAAGGAAATGCCTGGAAGCGTGATGCCGAATCCAAACTTGAAACAGGATGAAGCTTATGCCATTGCAGAATATCTTTTAAGCATACAGAAAAAATAATAACTAAATATGGTTAAAAGCTTTCGCTACAGTAGTTAAAAGATTATTCCTGATTCTCTTTGCCGGGAGGTCTTTTATTTTTTTCCGTCTCTTTCAGCAATTTATCTCCAAGCTTGTTTTCTTTTTCAAACTCTTTTACTTCCTCATTAAACTGCAAAAAAAGATTTATTATGTTCTTGCCGTTTTTTTCATAAGAATAATTCCCGGAAAGGATCTCTTCGCGGCGCTTGCGGATCTGTTCCAGTATTTCCTGCTTACTTAAGTTATTACCGTTATTTAAAGGGCTTTCGCCGAATTTCTCTTCTGCCACAATGGCCTCCTAATCAAAGCTTGTAATATAACATTAACAAAATAACATCAGTATTTCAACAATATTACGGAATTGTAAAATTTATGATATTACTAAAAAAGTATAATTTCTGCTGGAAAAAGAGAATGGTTGCTTGAGCTTCTATGAGCTGATTGGAAACAAAAAAATGGCAATTTCAAAATTTATAAATTACCAGTCCTGACGTTAGTTTGGGGTGAAAATAAGTGGATTTCTGTGGCATTTTTCCTCCAGCCAGTGCAATATTTTTCACTTCCTGAATTTTTGTGGGATTAAGAAGAAAAGCCATTTGGAACTCTCCTCTTTTTACTTTTTCCATTGCTTCTTCGGGCGATCTTATGTAATGAACAAACTTATGAAGTTCAATGTCCCGGGCAGATATTCCAAGAAATTTATCCAGGATAAAATCATGCAGGATTGAAACATCAAGCATTCGCCCGGGATGGAGCCCGTTGGAAAAGGTATCTTCTTTCAGTTTTAAATAATAAATTTCCACGGGATTGCCCGTCGAAGCCGTGGCTTCCGCACTTCTAAAATAAAGTCCTTTTTTTGCAATAATCAAGGCAAAGACCTTTTTCTCATGTTCCGACTCCATTAAATTAAGAAGTTTATCAAGCATGCCCTCAAATTTTTCAACCCAAAAAATGCTTGTTAAGTTCCCGGGGAAATCTTTGAGGACTTCAGGGGCAATATCTTTTATAAGCCGGTGCGTGGGAAGTATAACAACTCCCTCATCATTCATCTCTGTAAGGGCAGCCATGCAGTAATGGTATGGTTTTCTTCCAGTAATGTTTAAACTTGTGCCGTTCTTTTCCATACAGTAATTTAAAGCTGTTTCGTAACGGTGATGCCCGTCTGCGATAAAAAGTTTTTTGCTCTTAAAGAATGATTCTATCTTTTTAATATCCCCTGAATCATTTATCTGCCAGAGCCGGTGAATTATCCCTTCCCCATTGGCAAATTCAAACAACGGTTTAAAGCTTTTATGCCTTTCCAGAACGGCTTTTATCCTGCTGTTTCCGTCCTCGTAAAGAAAAAAAAGCGGCTCAAGATGGGCATTGACGGCTTTCATCAAATTTAACCTGTCAAGCTTCGGGCAGAGCAAAGTTTTTTCATGAGGAATAATCACTCCTTTTGAGTAATCCTCCAGCTTTACAAGAGATAAGATATCCGTTCTTATCTTCTTTATGCCCCCGGGCGTTAAAAACTCCAGCTCGCAGATAAAGAAAGATTTCTCCTGCAACCGGCGGAAAACACCTTTATCTATCCAGTCGCTGAAATCCCGGCAAGCCCTTGTATAGCGGCTCTCACTGCCTGAATCGGAAGGATATTCTTTTCCCAAAATCAGGCGCACAAAATTCCAGGGATGGCGCTGGTAAAGTTCTTCCTGAAGGGAAAGCGGGATTACGTCATAAGGCGGTGATACGACAGCCGATAAATCTGCTATCTTTTCCGTATCATAGACAAAGGCGTTAAATGGTTTTACTACAGCCATGACTTCTCCTATCAATCATACTATTGCTTTAACATTGCTTTTATTTATGGAGAGCAAGCTCTCCCACTCCCCTTTATTAGTTTTTTTGTAGTGGCAAAGCTTGCTTTGTATTTTTATCCGCCCGGGCACGATAAATGATATACTTTAGTGCATGCCCGTGTCAATAACCTTTGTCAAGACCCCTGCATAACTCGGAACTTATTGTGGATAAACAGAAAGAAATGAATTTAGTAAGAAATTCAATAAAACCGTTATTTTTTCAGTTATTCACAAGGATTTATTCCAATTACGCAAAATATTCTAATACGAACACTATTCT
>JAMDEM010000156.1 GCA_023486985.1 Bacillota bacterium | reverse complement strand
TTGTTGATTCAATAAGTGCAGTTTTTTTGCTCTTATCCAACTTTTAAGCTCTTTTTCACGCCGTATTGCCGCATATATATTATTGGTTTGTTCATAATATACAAGACGGTTAATGTTATATCTTGATGTAAATCCCGGTACAAGTTTATGTTTATGCTCGTAAACACGGCGCTCAAGATTATCGGTTACACCAATATAAATGGTTCTCTATCTACTTGCTATAATATAAACATAATATTGTTTCATATTGTACCTATTTTAAAGCAGATTCTTCGCTTCGCTCAGAATGACAATCGATTTTAGCCTTAACTTGTCCAGCAAAAAATTGTCCAACTGTAAGCTCCCCGAAGGGGCGAGGGGAGCTTTATTTTTCCCCTCTCCCCGAAGGGGTGAGGAGGAAGGTTAGGGGGAAATTTACATAAGCCGCTCAAAAAACTTTACAATCTTTTCAATATCACCTTTGAGAAGTGTCCGTGTATCAAGAACCACTTTGCCGTTCTCTATTCTTGCAATCACAGGCGGATCACCCTGCCTTAACTTACGGTTTAAATCATCCTCGGAGATTCTGAAAGGCTTGATTGTCACAAGCCATGTTTCCAGTCCTTCAGCCGGAGTGGTTCCTCCTCCAAGATAGCTGACGCCCTTCTCAACACCGGCTTCACCCCTGTCCCCAATAATTTTACCGACAGCTTCAGCAAGTTTTTTTGCTTTTCTTTTTAATTCTTCAAGTGAAGTTGAAAGAAGTTTAAAAGCCGGAACTTTTTCTTCGTAATCACCAATAAGATAATGGTAAAGCGTTGTTTCAAGAACAGATATTATAAGCTTATCAACCCTTAATGCCCTCATCAACGGATTCCTTGACATTGTTTTTATGAGGTCTTTTCTTCCAACTATGATTCCCGCCTGGGCTCCTCCAAGAATCTTGTCGCCGCTGAAACAGACAATATCCATGCCGGATGCAACAACCTCTTTAACATCCGGCTCTTCAGGCAGTCCGTATTTTCCAATCTTAACCAGAAGCCCGTTTCCAAGGTCTTCCACTGCAATAGTGTTGGTGCTTTGCGCAAGAGAAACAAGTTCTTCAGGGCTGACTCTATGAACAAAGCCGGTTATCTTGTAATTGCTCGGATGTGTCCTCAGGAGAACAGCGGTATTCTCATTTATAACCTGCTGATAATCTTTTATATATGTCCTGTTGGTGGTACCTACTTCCACCAGCCTTGCGCCGCTTTCTTTTATGATTTCCGGAAGCCGGAAACTTCCGCCAATCTCAATTAATTCGCCTCTTGAAACAACCACTTCCCTGTCCCTGGCAAAAGTGTTTAAAATAAGATATACCGCGGCAGCGTTGTTGTTAACAACAAGAGCTGATTCTGCGCCGGTAAGGCGGCAAAGTTTTTCTTCCAGATGAAACGAGCGGTCTCCACGTTCGCCGCTTTCCATATCAAATTCAAGATTACAGTACCCCGAAGAAACCTGCTTCAAATTAAGCATGGCATCTTCTCCAACCGGCGCCCTGCCAAGATTGGTATGAAGGATAATGCCGGTTGCGTTAATAACAGGTTTTAAACGGGAAGACAGATAAAGGTCTTTGATAGATGAAAGCTTATCAAAAACTTTTTTCTCCAATTCTTCGCGGGTAGCTCCCCGGGTATTATTCTCAATCGTGTCTTTTCGTATCATGTCAAGAGCCTGTCGGATAATTTCAACGCCGGTTTCCCTTGGAAAAAGAGAAAGGGATTCCCGGACTTCTTTTTTTTGAAATCCCGAGTCAACGGAAGGCAGATTTTTCAACGCATTTGACATCTTAAATTACCACCAGCGGATGAACTCCTGATTTTTTGACATCACCCACAATAGCAGAATCAGAAATTCCTTCCTGTTTTAATTTCCTGACAAGCTCCTGAGCCTTATTTTGAGAAACTGATATCAACAAGCCTCCCGATGTCTGGGCATCGCACATAATTTGAAGAGTTTCATTTGTTACGCTTGAAGCCCAGTAAACCTTCTCATGAAGAAAATTCAGATTTGATTTTGAGCCGCCGGGATAGAATCCCAGTTTTAACAATTTATAAGCTTCCTGTAAAATTGGAATTTCCTTGCTGTAAAACTGCAACGTCATTTTGCTGGCAACAGACATCTCCCACGCATGACCTAAAAGCCCGTATCCGGTTATATCAGTGCAGGCATTGGCGCCGTATTCCTTCATCAGCCGGGAAGCTTTATCATTTAAGGTTTCCATAATATTGACTGCTTTTTTTACAAGTGACTCCGATGCCTTGCCGTTCTTAAGCGCAGTGGTTATTATGCCCATTCCAAGCGGCTTCGTAAGAATAAGCTGGTCACCGGGCTTGCATCCGCCCAGGGTTAAAAATTTTCCGTTTTCCAGAATGCCTGTAACAGCAAGACCAAACTTGGGCTCAGGGTCTTCTACGGTATGCCCTCCAAGAAGGGAAACACCGGCTTCTTTAAGCTTTTTCCACGCGCCCAAAAGGATATCGCTCAACACTTCGGGACCAAGAGTTTTTAATGGGAAGCAAACAATATTAAGAGCAGTTAAAGGCTTGCCTCCCATGGCATAGATGTCGCTCAATGAATTAGCGGCGGCAATCCTGCCGTAAGACTCGGGATCATCCACAATGGGGGTAAAGAAATCAACCGTCTGGACAATACGGGTATTGCGGTCCAGCTCAAATACACCGGCATCGTCAGTGTAATCCCTGCCCACAAGAACTCTTGGATCGTTATTTGGAGGTATATTATGCAGAACCTGCATAAGCTTCTCAAGGCTTGCCTTGGATGCTCAACCTGCACAGGAAGCATAAGCAGTGAGCTTAACTTTTTTTCCCAAATTGAGCACCCCCTCTTTGTTTATTCTGGCTGTAGCGGCAAAGCTTGCTTTGCTTTTTCTGGAGAGCAAGCTCTCCCACTACAATTTACTGGTTTTTTGAAGGCTTATTAATCTGGCGGGAGCAGGAAGGAGTCGAACCTACCAGGGCAAGGATCGCTTACCCTCATCGATTTTGAAGACCGTGAGAGCCACCGGGCCCTATCCGCTCCCAACCTAAACTTCGTTATTTTTTTTCGATTTTCCTCCACAAACTTTACAGTGTATTATCGCTAATAGTTCTTTAATATTCCTTGCGAAGATACTAACCAGCTGCGGCAGTCTCTTATCAGATAAGCTTTTCACGCACACTAATTTCCATCTTGATTTCCGGGATTCCAGATAATCTTTCCCGTCCTATCTATGTAAACCAATACTCCATCATTTCTGACCGCCGCCAATCCTTCGCTGAAACCAGAAGCCTCTTTAAACTGCGGCTTGATTACAATCTTTCCTGTCTTATCAATGTAACCACATTTGCCGGCAATCTCCACCTCCACCTGTCCTTCGCTAAAGTTACCAGCCCAATCAAATTGCGGCTTAATTGCAATTTTCCC
>JAMDEM010000012.1 GCA_023486985.1 Bacillota bacterium | reverse complement strand
GGCAGTATTGGGTCTTTTTGCAAGCTCAGGGTATTCTCTTGCAAACAATAGCTTCCCGTTTTTATAAAAGGCTGTCCGCGGGGGTTTTTCAACATTTTCCTCCATTAACTTGTTTACAAGAGACCTTTGAGATTTTACTTTTGGCTGTATAGGAACGGGCACAGGTGTGAAGGAGTTGAGATGATATTTGCCCTTCTTTGAAAAATTGGCAGCCATTAAAGCTGCCGGAGAAATAACTTCCAGAAGAAAAGCAAATAATAAAACCAGAGAAATTAACCTGAAAAATTTTGAAAACTTCACAACCCATTCCTCCTTTTATTTTGTAACAATTTACAAACTGCAAGGGAAACTGTTGCTACATTGTGTATTAAAGAGGGGCTTTATCCACGGCTGCGAGTTTTAGAAGTTATAGCCTGTATATTTGAGTATTATTCTTTACTTTACAAATAAATCCTTCTGAGTTTTAAAAAAATCTTTTAATTTTTGCTCTCGCATTGATATTTTCATATAACAGGCAAGATGACTGTACTACCAGTTATTGTAAAGTCAAGATTGCCACGGCTGCTTCGCAGCCTCGCAATGACCCAGCACTTTCACCATTTTATCCGGTTTGATAAATCAAACTCCTACAAGCTGTCAAAACGCGCACATGAAATAAATCGAGAAAACAAGCTTGTTTATTTTCCGGTCTTTATTAGCTTGGTTTTCCCAGCAGCTTAAACATGTTGCTCTTGTAAGCTTCCACGCCCGGCTGGTCGAAGGGATTTACTCCTAAAAGATATCCGCTCACTGCCACAGCTTTTTCAAAGAAATAAAAAAGCTCGCCCAGATGATAGGCGTCAAGCCTGGGGATTGAAACAGTCATATTGGGGACGCCTCCGGAGGCGTGCGCCATCGCCACACCTTCTTTAGCTTTGTGATTCACATAATCAACAGTTTTTCCGGCAATATAATTCAAGCCGTCAAGGTTTTTGCTGTCCGAGGGTATCTCAAGGTCTTTTGAAGGAGTTTCGATATCAATAAATGTTTCAAAAATTATCCTGCGGCCGCTTTGTATCCACTGTCCCATGGAATGAAGGTCAGTAGTAAAATCAACTGCGGCAGGGTAGATGCCCTGTCCGTTTTTGCCTTCACTTTCGCCGTAAAGCTGTTTCCACCATTCCGAAAAATAATGAAGCTTCGGGTTGAAATTTGCAAGAATCTCGACATATTTTCCCTTCTCATAAAGGATATTCCTGAGAGCTGCGTACATATGGGCGGAATTCTTACGCAAATCATCTTCCTCCAGGACTTTCGACATGTCCCTGGCGCCTTCCAGCATAGACTTTATATCTATACCGGCAACAGCTATGGGGAGAAGCCCCACGGCGGTGAGAACAGAAAATCTTCCGCCCACATCGTCAGGAATGACAAAGGTTCTATACCCTTCGTTATCAGCCATCTCTTTTAAAGCCCCGCGGCTTTTATCGGTAGTGGCGATAATTCTTTTTGAAGATTCTTTTCCGTATTTTTTTACCATGAAATCCCTGATGAATCTGAAGGCAATGGCAGGCTCTGTTGTTGTTCCCGATTTGGATATTACATTAACATAAACATTTTTTTCTTTTATGCAGTCAATCAGTTCGCATAAATTATCGGAACTCATGTTGTTTCCTGCATAAAGGATAGAAGGGGATTTGCCGGCGTCAGTCATGGATGAAAGAGCTTCAATTGCGGCTCTTGCTCCAAGATAAGAGCCGCCGATTCCAATTACAATAAAAGTATCGCAATTTTCTCTTATTTCTTTGGCAGCTTCCAGGATTGAAGAAAGCTCTGTAGAGAGCATTACCGAAGGAAGATTTACCCATCCAAGAAATTCACTGCCAAAGCCGGTTTTTTCTTTCACCTTTCTTTCGGCTTCATATGCCCTTTTTTGCATTGAAACAAGATCGTTTTCATTTACAATCCTGAAAACATTATCATAATCAAGAGTAACTTTACCGGCAGCTATCTGCATTTTCATATCCCCTTTATGTAGTTTCAATATTATTTACCCAGCTGAGAACTTTCTAAACGTTATCTTTATTCTCCTTTAAGAGCGGGTAAAAAATACTGCAAAATGAACTCTTTGAAGGATGAGCAGGGCGCTGTATAGAAGTAATGAAGCCTGTAAATCATATATTGAAAGGGGTCTAAAATGGCTAAAGATTATATTTACGGTTCAACATTTGATGAAATGCTTCATCCGGAGAAAATCAATCCTGAAGTTAGAAAGGCAGCGTTATCGGCGCTTAAATCAGATCCGCTCAATCCGGTAAATTTATTCAACATAACTTGGAAAGATGAAAAGAACAAAGCCCGGTATCTTGTGCTTCCCAAAGAACTTACCGGCGTTGATGCCAACATAATTGTTATGTACGGCAAAGAGTTTCCCACAGGGAGCCATAAGGTGGGCGCCACATATTCCGTGGCAATCGAGAAGCAGCTTTTTGATGAAATAGTGCCCGGCGAGCATAACCTTGTCTGGCCCTCCACCGGAAATTACGGAATCGGCGGCGCCTGGGTTGGTCCGAGGCTTGGATATGATTCGCTTGTACTGCTTCCTGAAATGATGAGCCAGGAAAGATTCGATAAAATCAGCAGTTACGGCGCAAAATTTATAAAGACGCCGGGCTGCGAGTCCAACGTAAAGGAAATTTATGACAAAACCAAAGAGCTTGCCGCTGCAGATAAAAGAAATAAGATTTTAAATCAATTTCAGGAAATGGGCAATTACAGGTTCCACTATTATGTGACAGGCAATACGATTGCTGAGCTGGTGAAAGAACTTCAAAAAGAAGGTGTTGGAAACGGCAGAGCCGCGGCATTTATCTCTTCAATGGGCTCTTCCGGAACAATTGCCGCCGGAGACAGGCTAAAGCAGGAATTTCGCGACAGTCTCATTGTTGGACTTGAACCAATCCAGTGTCCCACCCTTTATAACAACGGATACGGCGGGCACGATATTCAGGGAATCGGTGACAAGCACGTTACCTGGATTCACAATGTTATGAACATGGATGCTATCATTTGTATTGATGATATTGAATGCAAGAAGGCTCTCCAGGCTATACATGAGCCAGCCGGGACGGAAGTACTGGTAAAAGAGCTTGGAATCCCTGAAGCAAAGGCGAAATTCATGTCAGAGCTTTTTGGAATCTCCGGAATTTGCAATATCATCGGAGCCATAAAGACGGCAAAATTCTATGAACTCGGGAAAAATCAGAATATTGTCACCATTGCAACTGATTCCATGGACAGATATTATTCGGTGATGAAGCAGATGACTGAAACTTACGGTAAGATGGATAAGACAGAAGCCAAAGTGCGGCTTGTAAGCATCTTCCACAATGCGAAGACTGACTGGATAAAAGAAGGAACGGTTGACAACAGGAAACAATGGCACAACCTTAAATATTTTACCTGGGTTGAAC
>JAMDEM010000009.1:4000-17546 GCA_023486985.1 Bacillota bacterium | reverse complement strand
GCGGCAAAGTGTAAACAGAAAAGAATCCTGGTGAATGGCCTGTTAACCTATTAGTAGCGAGCATTCTTATCCACTTATCCAAATTATCTTCCTGTTTTGTTACTTTTCTCTCCCGTAAATAATTTTTCAACGAAACAATCTCTGCTTCGGTTCCGGGATGGTAAAACATAGATAAATCTATATCTGCTCTAGCGTTGTTATCAATTGGTATTTTATTTAATCTTTTTTCCAGCTCAAAAATATTAGGTACAAAAAGTCTTGGGCTGGAAAGTATCACACTAAGAGGATTTACATCGTTAGCAATAATATTTCTGCCAAGTAAAGCAGCTTCAATTATTGTTGTCCCTCTGCCATTGAAAGGATCAAATACAATATCTCCTTTCTGCGTTAAGAGCTGAATAAAAAATCTGGGTAATTGCGGTTTAAAACAAGCTCTGTATGCTATCTCATGAAGTGAATTAGCCAGCCTTTGCTTTGATGTCCAAAACTCATTAATAAATTTTGGATAAACTTTTCTATCAATTGCAAAATATTCAACTTTTGTTTTGTTTTCCGAATCTATAGAAAATAAATCTTGCTTTTCATCAAAACTAAAATTACTTAAATATTCTTTTATGTCAAATTTCTTTTTTAACTTTGCTAGCGTCATTATTCTTTAATCCTTAATTTTTCAAGTTTATCCACGATAATTAATTCATCAATGGCAAACTTACCCTACTTCAGAGCTCCCTTAAATATTTCTTCTCTTACTCTTTCCTTGTTCTTCATCCTGTGAATTTTTGGCATCCGGGAAATAAGATCTTTTATTCCCCCTGCTTCATCGGCAAATTCACTGCGGTTAATCTTTGTCACTATTGCTTTGACAAGATAAAGCCAGTCGGTGTGAAGATCGCAGGTAAGGTCAAGTCCGTCAGTTTCTATTATCAGCTTTCTGTAGGGATATTCCTGAATCCATTCGTTATAGGCATCTGAAAGCATAGAAAGATAATTGATGTCAATATCCTTCTCCATATCACGGGCGCGCTTGCGAATCCTGTAAATAAGAGTATCAAGGGAAGCCGAGAGATATATCATCAAATCGGGCTGTTCCACAATGCCTGTTAAAGTCTTGAAATGCGGCAGGTATGTCTTTAAATATTCATCTTCATCCATTTCTTTTCTGAGGTAAAGAACTTTGGCAAAAATGCCGTCTTCGTAAATTGAACGGTCGGCAACAATATCTTTTCCGCTTTTCATGGAATTGTAATGTTTGTTAAATCTGTCCCACAGGAAGAAAGCCTGTGTTTTAAAAGAATACTTCTTTGGATTTTTATAAAACTTCTCAAGATAAGGATGCCCCTCTACTGTTTCAAAAAGGGGCTGAAATCCTGTTATCTCTGCAAGAATTCTAGTTACCGTTGATTTACCGGCGCCGATCGAGCCGCTTACCGCTATAAACATAAAACCACACCCTCAAAATTTTCATTTGAACTTTAATATTAAATTCAAACAAAAAAAATAAAATCCTACCTGTGAAATTTGATGAATTTTATCAGCTCCCAAAGCCCGGTAAACTTGATAATGAAAGCAATCAGAATTAAAAATATCACTCCCAGGGAAACTCTTCCAATGCCCGTGCCCATAATATCACCGTCAGATTCAGCCAGGGCTTTTCTTATCATTTTTATTCCGCTGTAAGCAGAAAAAACGGCAAGGAGAAAAAATAATATAACAAGCAGTCCCAGAAAAATAGTGTTATACATCATAGCTTTGTTAATCAGCCAGGCTTTTTACTTTTTTTACAGCGGTGTATCTTGCAGATTCTAGAATTCCAACCAGTATAAGGGGCCAGTCCCAGAAGTTATGTTTCGGGACAGCGGCAAAGTACCTGGTAAATACATTCACCACATCAAAAGTGTGAGAAAGTCTTCCTGCAAGAAAATAGTAGTCAACAGAAAAAATACCGGTTATTGCCAGTATCACTCCAAAAATCTGAAGATAAAGACTTCGCCCGCCCCGGGAAAAAGCAAACAAAGATGCGCCCACCACAGTGCCAAAAGGTGCGGCAGGAATCATTCTCCACAATGCATTCTTTTGAAAGTAAGGAATCTGGCTCCATATTACCAGATAAGCCGCTGCAATAATCAAAGTAAAAATAATAGATGTGGCATACTTGGGTGTGGCTGCCTCCATATATTCGGTTTTTAATCTTTCCGGGCCAAGTTCCTCGATACAGCTTATGCACAAATACCTGTCCTTCAGATATGCAACGGCACATTCCTGGCAGATAGGCGCACTGCATCTTTCACAGACTAATTCTGTCTGGATATGCGGATGAAACAAACAATTAGGCATGATTAAACTTCCTTGTTTATTGGTATAAGAATTTTTCTGGGTTTTGAACCTTCAGCCGGTCCCACAATTCCCTTCTGTTCCATTAAATCAATAATTCTTCCAGCCCGGGCATAACCTATCTTTAATTTTCGCTGAAGAATTGAAACCGAAGCTTCCCCTTTTTGATGTATAATCCGCAGTGCTTCATCAAAAAGAAGGTCTTCCCCTTCAAGCCCGGATGGGGTTTTTCCTTTATCCCCTGCCTCTTCAACATTAAGGGGCAAAATATTATATGGAGGAGGCTGCTTTTTCCAGAATTCAACAATCCTTTCTATCTCCTCCATATCTATGAAAGCACCCTGAATTCTCCTGGAGTCTGCGGCATCAATGGGTTTGTAAAGCATGTCACCCTTGCCCAATAATTTTTCTGCTCCCATTCCGTCAAGAATTGTTCTTGAATCCACCTGCGAAGAAACAGCAAAAGCAATTCTTGAAGGAATATTTGCCTTGATAAGTCCCGTGATAACGTCAACTGAAGGCCTCTGAGTGGCGATAACAAGATGAATCCCTGCTGCTCTTCCCAGCTGTGCAAGCCTGCAGATAAAAGATTCCACTGAAGAGGCGGAAATCATCATAAGATCTGCAAGCTCATCAACTATCACAACAATATAGGGCATTTTTTCCCCGCCGTTTTTAGCCTGATAGGCATTGTATTCAAGTATATTCCTTGCCCTGACTGAGGCAAATTTTTCATACCTTTCATCCATATGGTCAGTCATCTGCTTGAGTGCCAGCGTTGCTGTTTTAGGGTCTGTCACAATCCTTTTTGAAGGATCAGGATTCGTATCAACAAGATGAGGAAGCCCTTCATATAATATAAGCTCAACCCTTTTTGGGTCAATCATAACAAATTGAAGATCGTAAGGACTGCACTTAAAAAGAAAACTTGCAAGAATAGTATTGATGCAGACTGTCTTTCCGGAGCCTGTAGCTCCTGCAATTAACAGGTGGGGCATTTTGATAAGCTCTCCCACCACAGGCTTTCCTGTAATGTCCTTCCCCAGGGCAATTGCCATTTTAGGAGCCTTTCTGAAAGCTGGACTGGCAAGAATTTCCATTACATGCACCGGGTCAATGCGTAAATTCGGAATCTCTATTCCTATGGCTGATTTCCCTGGAATCGGGGCTTCTATCCTTATAGCCTGCGCCGCCAGCGCAAGAGCAATATCATTCGCAAGATTTGTAATTCTACTTACCTTTACACCCTTTGCCGGCTGAAGCTCATATCTGGTGACAGTGGGCCCTCTTTCAATATGACTCACATTTACTTCCACTCCGAAACTCTGCAAAGTCTCGACAAGCACTTTCGAATAGTCCTGAACGGCACGGCTTTTTTTTGTTTTTTCAATGCCCTTCAGCAAGTTAACTGAAGGAAGCTTATAGGATACTTTTATCTTTTGCTCCGGCGCTTCTTCAGGTTTTTCCGCTTTCTCCTCAAAAAGCTTCAACTGCTGTAAATCTTCTGAGCTGATTTCGGACTCCGTCTGCCCGTTTCCCGGAACCTCCGCTGAAACCGGCGCGGATTCATCAGCTGTTGTATTTGCCTGGGCCGTCCCATCCCGCGCTCCTGCGGCTTCAATCTCAGACTGGGCAGGATAGATAATGGAATCGGAACTGCTCATTTCATCAAGAGCCATATCTTCAAACTCAATCTGCTCGTATTTTCTCCAGTCAACTTTTGAAGGAAAAAGTTTTTTGAAAAGTATCCTTGCCCACGGAGCAACTCTCTCCGCCAATCTTCTAAGAGAAATCTGAGTTATGATAAGAATATCAATCAGCCCGACTGCTATGGTAAGAACATATAATCCCGCTTTTCCTATTACAGGAAATGATACTTTATAGACCCAGTGCCCTGCATCTCCGCCTTGCCACGCCATCACCTGAAAAAACGCACATAAATCAATCTGAAAAATTATAAGAGCGCCAATAAGCCACGGAACAGTAAGGGTGGGATGAGGAATTATGAACTGTAAACCCGTTATAATAATAAGCCATGGAAAAACATAGCCGCCGTATCCCATGGATTCGCGAAGAGCGTTTTTAATCTTTATGCCTGCGTAGCCCGCCAGATCGGGAAAGCAGACGGAAAGAAAAAGAAAAACCCCGCAAGCCAGCAGAACTATTCCAAGTATCTCTTCCCAATGAAAAGAAGGCTTTTTAGTTTCTGCAGCTATCTTATAGTTTTTTCTTGATTTATTTATTCGCCTGGGCTTTCCCACAATTTTATATTTCTCCAGCAGAACTTAAAAACCTTTCACAGGCTTTCATTCATGCCGCTTTAGCGGCACAACGAAGGATGAAAAGCAGGGGTCGGATTTATACGACCAGATAAAGAAGGCAAAGCAAGCTTTGCCACTACTCTACAAAATAAGGTAGTGGGAGCGCTTGCTCTCCATAAAAACGGGTTTATAACTCCCCCTACCCCTTAACAAAGAGGGGAAAACTTACTCCCCGCAGATGCGAGAGAGTTGTTATAGAAAGGATTTAAGTTTTTAAAGAAGAAGAATACTTTGTGGGAATTTTTAAAATAAATAAAAGAAGAATTCTCCTTTTTCTTGCCATAATGGGACCAGGCATAATCACCGCCAATGTTGACAATGATGCCAACGGCATTGCAACTTATTCCGTAGCCGGCGCCCACTACGGCTATTCCATCATCTGGGTTCTCCTCCTTGTAACCATCGCTCTTATTGTTGTACAGGAAATGTGTTCCAGGATGGGATGCATTACCGGCAAGGGACTGGCTGACCTTATCAGGGAAAATTTCGGCGTAAAATATACCCTTATCATAATGGCGGTTCTTTTTATTGCTAATATTGCCAATACAACAGGGGACTTTGCGGGACTGGCAGCGGGAGCTGAACTTTTTGGAATCAACAAGTATATAACAATTCCTGTTGGCGTGATATTAACATGGTTTCTTGTTTTAAAAAGCGATTACAAAAAAGTTGAAAAGGTTTTTTTATACGCCTGCCTGATATACATTACCTATATCTTTGCCGGGTTTCTCGCGCATCCTGACTGGAAGGAAGCTGTTGCAAGAACTTTTGTTCCAAAAGTTGATTATAACATGGATTTTATTATAACAGCGATAGCAGTTGTCGGCACAACAATTGCACCATGGATGCAGTTTTACCAGCAGTCTGCGGTGAGGGATAAGGGGCTCGGAGAAAAACAATACATCTATTCAAAATGGGATACCATTATAGGTTCATTCACGACAAACATTGTTGCCTTTTTTATCATTGTGGCATGTGCCGCGACCCTGTTTTTGCACGGTATCAGAGTAGAATCAGCCGAAGATGCAGCACAGGCTCTCGCTCCCCTGGCAGGAAATTTCTGCAAGATTCTTTTTGGAATAGGGCTGGTAAATGCTGCTTTGTTTTCAGTAGCAATTATCCCTCTTTCCACAGCTTATGCAATATGCGAAGCTTTCGGTCTTGAATCCGGCGTTGACACAAGGTTCAGAGAAGCCCCTGCATTTTACATTATATATGCCCTTACTCTTATTCTTGGAGCTGCTCCCATCCTGATACCAAATTTAAACCTGATAACCATTATGGTTCTTTCACAGGCGCTAAATGGAATTCTTCTTCCGTTTATCCTTATTGCCATGCTTCTTCTGATAAATAACAAAAAAATAATGGGAAAGTGGACTAACTCCTCATTATTCAATACAATCTCATGGATTACTGCAGTGGTGCTTATAGGCGCCACACTGATTCTTATATACTACAGCATAGCACCGATGATTCACTGAATATGATGCACGGGCCTCTTTACCTTGGTGTGAACAGTTTCTGTAAGAGAAAGCCCTCTCATTTTCCTGTATAAGACATACATAATGATTCCAAAAGTGATAAATGGGACACCTATGAGAGGCCCATAATGATGGGTAGTTGCAACAATCACCCACACAGTGAAAGTGCCTATTCCTCCAATAAGTGCGGAAAGAGGTATTTCCTTGTCTTTTAAATTATATTTTCCAATTTTCCAATCAAAAGGAATTCTTATACAGCCTTTCAGTTTGAAAGGTCTCTTCAGTTCAGGTTCTCTTATTCTCAAAGCAATAACTGATATATGAGCTATTGTATAAGACAAAAGAGCCCCAAAGCTGTACGCATCGGCAAGCTTGGTAATATCAGCTGGAAGAATTATCAAAATCGCGATTATTGTAAAAATAGTTATTGCCACATAAGGTGTTCTATATACCTTGTGGACTTTTCCAAGAATCGGAGGAATCTGATTGTATGTACCCATTGAAAAGCTCAATCGGGATATTCCCATAATGCCTGCATTCGTGCCTATAACAAGAATTACAAAAGCAAGAAGGGCTATCCAGAAAGCAACAATATTGCCGCCCTTTGGAATATAATGGGCAATTCCCGCCACCGGGTCATTAATCCAGGTGGTGCCTACTTCGGTGTACCATTCGCCTTTTACTTCAGGCACATTCTTCTTTGTGTTATCAAATGATATAACTTCGACAGGATTTGCCTTATCACCAACCTTTATTGTATGTTTTCCATACCCAATTTTATTTATCAGAAAATGCCCGTTTTCATCAGTAACAACAGATTTTCCCTCTTCCAGCCATACGTTGAAACCTGCAGCAGGAACTGCATTCCTTCCGGCAATTTCGGAAGGTGCTTTTAGATATATATAAGCTGAAGGATACGTCTTATCCTGATAGACATACCCTTCAACCTGATAATGAACAGGCATAACCGATAAGGCAATTGATGATATGCCGATGTACATTATCATCACAACAGCAACACACAATCCTATAGCCTTGGGAATACTTTTTTCCGGGGTTTTCGCCTCCTCAGCCATATTTGATATAGATTCAATCCCGGTAAAAGCCACTGTTGCAATAGAAAGGCTGAATATAAAAGGTTTCCACTGCGGAACCACGCCCCAGTGAATCTGGGTAATTAAAGTTTTAATGTTTAAAAAAATTATACAGCCGACTACAACCAGGGCTCCCTGGGTAATAAGGTCAAATACAGCAAAAAGGACATTAACCTTTGAGGATTCCTGAACGCCTCTGATATTCAGGATCATAAGAAGAAGAAGCAATCCCGCGCTAAAACCAACATGAAAGATATGAATGTGCAGAAAAGCAAACAACTTAAAATAAGCAAGATACCCTACAGCAGTATATATGGAAATTGCTATAGTTACAATATAATCAAGCAACAGCGCCCATGCGGCAAAAAAACTTACAAATTCATTAAAGCCTCTTCGGGCGAAACTTGAAGAGCCTCCTGCTTCAGGGATTGCTGCCGTCCCTTCGGCATAAGTATATGCAGTAGCAATAAAAAGAATCCCCGCAAGAATAAAAACCAGAGGTGTTGTTCCAAGAGCATAGAGAGCTGTCACGCCAAGTGCATAATAAATAGATGAACCAAGGTTGCCGTAACCGATGCTAAAAAGCCCTGCAACTCCCAGAGCTTTCTTAAGCGACGGCATCCTGTGTCTTCTTCTTCTAAATATTTTATCACCCGGGAGGCTTGTCCTTAACTCTTCCGGCTTGCCGGTTCCTGCTTGTTTGTCTGGCATTAATTACTCCGGCCCATTCAATCTGCTTCAGTTTTTTATCGCATTCCTGACAACTATAACCTGACACGGAGCCCTGTCAAGAACATAATTTACCGTACTTCCAAATATGTAATCGCCAAGCTTCGGCTTGGCATTCATTCCCACCGCTATCAAGTCAGCCCCAAGATCTCTTGCCTCATCAACAATTCCCGTACCGGCCGCTCTAGCCTGTATTATATCGGTTTCCGGCTCCAGCCCGAATTCTTCGGCAACGGCTGCAGCTTTCTCCAGAACCAGATCCCCTTTCTCAAATTCCTCGGAAATCTCGGCATCGAGAGGAAGAGCGCGTGGCACTTCAAAAACGTAAACAATATAAACGTTTGCTTTCTCAAGTTTGGCAATTTTACATGAAACTCTAACAAGTTCTTCCGTAACAGGCGTGTCATTTACAGCTATGAGAATACTTTTAACAGGCATAAATCCCTCCGCTTATTTTCGAACTATTAAAATCACAGGCGCACGCCCTTGAGATAACGTGAGAAAACAAACTTGTTTCTTTTCGAACTATTAAAATCACAGGCGCACGCCCTTGAGATAACGTGAGAAAACAAACTTGTTTATTAAAACATTATCACCTTGAAAGGAATTCAATAGCCGTTCTTGCAAGAGAAGCTGACCCTATGACCAGAGCTTCTTCGTTGAAATCAAATTTTGGATGATGATGAGGATAATTCTCTGAATCTTCTTTCATTCCGCCAAGGCTGAACATTACCGATGGAACTTTCCGGGAAAAATAAGCAAAATCTTCAGCGCCCATGGTAGCTTCCTCATAATCTTTCACGTTTTCCCTGCCGAGAAGATCTGCCAGAGCCTCACGCACCAGACTGCACAAACCTTCATCGTTTACCGTTGAGGGATAGCCGTAATCATATTCAAATTTGTACGATGCACCAAAGGCTGAGGTGATTCCCGAAATGGTTTTTTCCATCATTGCCTTCATCTTTTTCCTGAGTTCTGCATCAAGGGTCCTGACTGTACCGGTCATTTCAACCGAATCGGCAATTATATTATGCCTGTATCCTCCCTTGATAGTGCCCACCGTGATTACCACAGGTTTTACCGGGTCAACAAACCGGCTGACTATTGACTGCAGTCCATGAATAACATGAGAAGCCGCAACAATCGCATCTACACCTTCGTGCGGAGAAGCGCCATGGCCTCCCTTCCCCAGAATCGCAAGCCTGAATTCATCTGCCGCCGCACTTATCGTGCCGGATTCCACCACTACGCTGCCGGTTTTTAAATCATTGTAAAGATGAAGTCCTATGCAGGCATCAACTTCAGGATTTTTTAAAGCACCCTCACCTATCATTGGCAGGGCTCCACCGGGTCCCTCTTCAGCAGGCTGGAAAAGAAATTTAACATTTCCTTTCAAATTTTCCTTCAGGGAATTAAGAATTTCCGCAGCCCCCAGGAGCATTGCCACATGTCCGTCATGGCCGCAAGCATGCATAACATCAGGAACCTGGGATTTGTATTCCGTATCACTCTTTTCCTGAACGGTGAGAGCATCCATATCGGCTCTTAGAGCCACTGTTTTACCCGGCATCTTCCCTTCCAGTATTCCTACAACAGCCGTTGTTGACGGAGAAAGAATTACTTTTATTCCAAGAGATTCAAGCTTTCCTTTTATCAGTTTTGCTGTCTGAAATTCTCTTAACCCTACTTCGGGATTTTTATGAATCTTTCTTCTTGTTTCAATTAGTTCTTCCCTTATATTTCTTGCTTTCTCTAAAATGACCTTAGAAAGACTTCTTTCAATTTCCGTTTTATCTGCCACTCTTTTACTTCAGCACCTCTCTAAAAACTTATGTATGTTAAACAGCCTTTAATATATCAAGGCGGGTGATAACCCCGGCAAGTGTTTTTCCCTTTACAACAGGAATCCAGTTTACCTGCTCATCCAGCATTAACGCCGCTATATCCTCAACCGGAGCTTCCTCCCCCACAGTTGCAACTTTCTTTGTCATAATCTCCGAAGCGGTTCTGCCCATAAGTTTTTTAAGTTCGTCATTTATCGTCTGAGGCTTTTCAAAATATAAAATTCCCCCGAGAAGTTCTATATGAAGAGGAATATGAGGCTTTGCCACTTTATGAATAAGATCTTCTTCTGTTACCACTCCCAGAAGTTCTGAATTTTCATTTACCACAGGAACGGCGCTTATTTTCTTTTCATGCAGTATCCTTGCAATTTCGTTAACTGTGGTATCAGTGCCAACCGAAACAACTTCCGCAGTCATTATGTCTTTTGCCAGCATAAAATGCTCCTTTCAAAACTTATACGCAAAGGAAAGCTTCTGCTACCGCCTCTGCTTTGGTAAAAGCATATCCAAGAGTGTTAATCTTGTTTTCTTCTTCATCTACAACTTTTACGGAATCAGGAATTCTTTTCAGAATAACTCCCATCTCATCATTTTTGACTACAGTGCCTTTAACATCCTGATTAAGCAATGCTTCCAGATCCTTCATCTCAAGAATCTTTGTCATTATAAAGGTTAAAAAACTCAGCCAGTGGTCGCTGTTAAACTCCTTCTTGAAGGCAAGCGTTTCAAAGGGGCTTATAGGAGTCTTGTCGAGCATAAAAGTTATATAATCATAAGTTTCTTTTTCAAGTTTTAACTTTTGGAATCTCTCTCCAAGGGGTTTATCAATATTTTCCTGATTATCCAGTTTCCATTCCCGGAAAGAAGGAATCCAGAACTGAATTTCTCTTTCAAGAACCTTCTGGTTATTCTCAACAAGGTAGGCTAAACCTCTTTCAGCCAGCCAGAAAGCTTCGGTAATTTTTTTGCTGAATTCTTCCGGGGACCTGTATTCCCACCATCCGTCGGCTCCGTATATAAGTTTGTTGAGCCTTTCTCTCACGCCGTCAACGGCAATGAAGGGGCGGGCAGAGGCATAGAAATACGGATAGTCATTCCTTCTGCAAATTGCCGTTTCTATGTTAAATCTCCCGACGTACCGGGATCCCTGAACAAGCAGGAAGGCATTCCAGCCGTCCTCCTGAACACGGTGAAAGAGAAAAATCAGATACTCAGGCGTGGGAATATCTTTGTAATGCTTAAACGCTGGAAGGTATTTGCTGACATGATTCTTTATTGCCGAGCCGAATTGAATCAACGTGCGCACTGTTTTATCCCCTTTCTTTAGCTTATCCAGAATCTTTTCATGGTTTTACCAATATTCTTTGTAATATCCCCGGCGATTACCCCGTGAATTCCGTATTCCAAAGCTGCCTCATCCCC
Source organism: Bacillota bacterium (assembly GCA_023486985.1). Taxonomy (GTDB): domain Bacteria; phylum Vulcanimicrobiota; class JAMDEM01; order JAMDEM01; family JAMDEM01; genus JAMDEM01. The sequence goes on along the minus strand of JAMDEM010000009.1, from coordinate 6,324 downwards.
TGCTGCGCCGTGAAGATAAACACCCGCAGCTGCTGCCATTTCTATGTTTGCACCCTGGGCAATAAAGCCGGCAATCATCCCCGTAAGGACGTCACCCGAACCAGCGGTTGCCATGCCCGGATTCCCGGTGGTATTTAGAAAAACTCTGCCGTCAGGAAGCGTCACCAGGCTGTGAGCGCCTTTAAGAACAAGCACCGATGATGTGCGGCTGACAAAATCCCTTGAAATCCCGACAGGGTCTTTTTTTATCTTTTCAATTTCAACTCCGGCAAGCCTTGCCATCTCCCCAAAATGAGGAGTGAGAACGGAAGGATTCTTGAATTTTTTCAGCTTCTTCTGTGACAATGCGTAAAGTGCATCGGCATCAATCACAGCCGGTTTGTCAAGCCCGTCCAGATATTTTAAAATCATCTCAACCGTCTCCGGACTCCTGCCCAGACCCGGACCAATTGCAACCACATCAACACCGCCAGCAAGGGCTTTTAGCGCCGGCAAGGATGTGGAACAAAGGGTTTTTTCCTTGTTCTCCGGCAAAGGACATGTTATAACTTCAGTAAGCTTTGCCTCCATGGAAGAGTTTAAGCTACCGGGTAAAGCAAGATAAACCAGTCCTGCACCGGACCTTAAAGCTGCTTCTGCGGCAAGGGCAGCAGCGCCTGTATAGCCGGCTGAGCCGCCTACCACCAGAACTTTTCCACAGGTTCCTTTATTGGCATCGATAGGCCTTTCTGGCAGAGCGCCCCTGAATAAAGAAGGTTCAATTAAATTTCCTTTAATCTTCTCATCCAAAAGAAGCCAGCCGGGAATGCCGATATCCGAAACAACAACCTCTCCGGCAAAATTTGCCCCTGGAAAAAGAAGAAGTCCCCACTTTGGAAGACCCATAGTCACTGTAATATCTGCCTTAACAGCAGTTCCCATAATTCGCCCCGTTGTGGCAGCTATTCCCGAAGGAATATCAACGGCAGCTACCCATTTCCCGGAAGAATTCATCATTTTTATTGATTCAGCCTGAATGCCGTCAACCTCCCTCTTCAATCCCGTGCCAAAAATTGCATCAACTACAATATCACTGGATTCCAGGAAGCGCGCCATAAGAGAAATATCGGAAGAATCTTTGATTTCTTCCACTGCAATTTTCATATTTTCAAGGATCCTGTAATTTATGAGAGCTTCTTCAGTTAAGGATGAACCGGGACTAAAAAGAGCCGCCACCTGAAGGCTTACTCCCCTGTTAGCCAGATGCCTTGCAGCAACCATCCCGTCTCCCCCGTTGTTGCCGGAGCCGCATATTATCAATACTTTTTTAGAACTTAAATCGCTGAATTTTCTTTCAAGGGCGCTTACTACCGAAAGGCCTGCATTTTCCATGAGAACCGCAGCCGGAATACCCACCGAATTAATGGCAGCATTGTCAATGCCTGCCATCTCAACGGCTGATACTATTTTCATTATCAACCTCCAATAAAGCATTTGCCACGGCAAATTTCTTGCAGTGAGAAATACTTATATGAAAGAGCTTTCCTTTAATTCCTTCGGCTTCAGTTACCGCCCTGTTATACAGTATTAAGGAAGGAGAACCGGTTGATGAATTGACTATCTCGATATCACACCAGGGAACTCTTTTTCCCAGAGCTTTGATGACCGCCTCTTTACATGAAAATCTGCCAGCCAGATGACGGCAGGAGCCTTTCTTTGCAAGGCAGTATTCCTGTTCCAGAGGGGTGAAAACCCTGTTTAAAAACTTATTTCCCCACCTGTTCACAGCCTTTTTTATTCTTTCTATTTCCACTATGTCTACGCCAAGCCTGAAACTCATTGGTGCACCTGATTTAATTTGATTATACCCATTAAAAGCTGTTTATTTCCATATTCGATTATATTTTTTTAAAACCTCCTGAAAAACTACAGGTCAGGCAAACACCTGACCTGTTTCAACTCTTTGATAATGAGCTTCAAACTATCTCTTAGTCCACTGGAAGCTCTTTCTTGCTCTTTTTCTTCCGTATTTCTTGCGTTCCTTCATTCTGGGGTCCCTGGTAAGATAACCGGCTTTTCTAAGCATAGACCTTAATTCGGGGTCGAAATTTACCAGAGCTCTTGCAATTCCGTGTCTTACCGCTCCAGCCTGTCCGGCTATTCCGCCGCCCTGGGCTTTTGCCACAACGTCAAACTTGCTGAGAGTCTTGGTAAGCTCAAGAGGCTGTTTTACAATTACCTCAAAAACCCTTCGTCCGAAATAATCCATATAAGGGCGGGCATTTACCACTATATTTCCCTTGCCGGGAACCAGCCTTACTCTGGGCAAATGCTTTATTGGAGGT
>JAMDEM010000009.1:0-3990 GCA_023486985.1 Bacillota bacterium | reverse complement strand
TCTCACTGCAAGAAATTTGCCGTGGCATAATATGTAACATGTTTTGCGGTTGACCTTACTTTTCTTACTCTGGGCAAATGAATCTCCTCCTGTAATTAAAGCTCTATTTTCTTTGGCTTCTGAGCTGTATTGGCGAAGCTTTCTCCTGCATAAATTTTAAGCTTCTTTAATCTCCTGTCCCGAAGCTTATTCTGGGGAAGCATGTACTTTACGGCATGCTCTATAACTCTTTCAGGAAATTTCTCAAGCATTTTCCTCAAAGTCACTTCCTTTAAACCGCCGGGATACATTGAATGGCGGTAGTAAATCTTCTCATCAAGCTTCTTTCCGGTAACCTTTATCTTTTCTGCATTTATCACAACCACATAATCTCCCACATCCACCTGAGGTGAATATTGAGGCTTGGTTTTGCCGGTTAAAATATCGGCAATCTTTGTGGCAAGACGCCCCAATATCTTATCTCTGGCATCTACCAGAAACCACTCTTTCTTAACATCTTTGGGCACTAGCTCAGTTGTTTTCACTTTTAACACCTTCCCCTTAAAACAAAAAAACCTTCCGGTTTTGATTATTTCAAATGACGCCAGATTATTGTAATATAAAACATAGAGTATGTCAAGGGTGCGTCCCTAACATATCTCCCTGTTCATGCCGTCATTTCCCGCCTTATCAAGACTTTATATTTGCCGGCTATCATTACCATAAGGGCAAAGATAACGCCGAGATTTATGATTGTTGCAAAGATGCTGAAATAAATTGTATTGCCGTTCATGGGATTAATTATTACCCCGAGTATATAGCATAGTGTGCAGCCAATCAATAATGGCAAGAATGCCAGCCATTTCCACCCGCTTTGCCAGGCAAAGAAAGTCAGGGCTAAATGTATCGCTATTCCTGCCATCCCACTCACCTCTTCTCTTACCGGAAGCAGGCATGGTTCCAATTTAATCTTATTCCACCCCCCCCTCCATGTCAAATATAAAGTGGCTGAAATGGTGCAATTTTTAAACAATTTTTAAAAAAATTTTACGGCAAAAACATCTATAATTTTGTCATGATTTATCCAAAAAGTGGAAACTGTATCTGGTGAAAAACATTTCGAGCAGGCAGTATCCGGCAATCCGCATGTAAGCATGGTACAACGCAATGGAAGTGTATTTAAATTCACCTTTGACGTCGGAGATGAAGAAGCAAGTAACTTATTGACAGCGCTTGTTTCTTCCGGCGTGCGTGTCTCTTCATTTGCAAGAAAAAATGAGGCCCTTGAAGATGTCTTTTAAAAAATCGGCTCAAAGGAGGTGTCTTAAATGACATTTGCTCACTGATATGGGACAATCCACTCCTTATTAAACATATGCGCTCAAGACTGCGCCTGCAGAATTTATTCCCTTCCATTATAATGGCGGTAATTTTTTGTTTATTATCTGGCTGGCGATAGCTACAGACAGTGTTAAGAACAACTATGGGTTTGTCTGGATACTGGTTTTTCCAGGAAGCGCCAGCCTTTATGGAGTGATTTATCAACTAACTGGGCGCCTCTTATCATGTTTGCAGGCATTACCATATTTGCAAGTTTTCTCGTAGAAATGTTAATTCCAAAAGGCAAGCAATTTCTTCCTGAACCAAATTATATTCAAAAGATTATGCCTGTAGCAATATGAATATGTGTCATCCTGTGCTTCGGAAGTGCGAAACAATACTTTGACCTTAGATTCAAGAAAAACAGCAATCAATATTTTCTTCTTTTACTTTTTCTCCTGTGGGCTGTTCCGCTACTTGCCGGAGTGCTGGTAGGAATATCAAGAAATATGGAAGAATTCCAGAAAATAGTATTCAGCCTAGCCCGGTACTTGGAATCGGTTTATCAGGATATTCATGGGATATCAGCAGGAATTACTCAGCCGGTATTACATCCCTGGCATCAAGCCTGCTCTTTGCTGTTGCTTTCATTATTCTTCATATGAATATTGAAAAAAAGCAGAAAAAGAAGCTCTTAAACCGCCGGCTTAACAAATGATTAATATCACCCTGTTTTCTAAAAATTCATTGACAGCCAAGCATCAGGTGATATAATTCTTTTGTTAAAGAGGTGCTCGTTAATTGCATAAAGTTCTAGTAGCAGGCGCAGGTCCCGCCGGTATGATGGCTGCGATTCAGGCTGCACGTAACGGCGCAGAAGTAATCCTGCTTGAAAAAAACAACCGCCCGGGAAGAAAAATCATGATAACCGGCAAGGGACGCTGTAATGTCACCAATGCCGCCTCAATACCTGATTTTTTTGAAAACATCACCGGCAACAAGGAATTTTTATACAGCGCATTTAAAAAATTTTCCAACAAGGATTTGATGGATTTTTTTGAAAATCTTGGTGTTTCCTTAAAAGTCGAGCGGGGCAGCAGGGTCTTTCCAGTTTCGGACAAAGCTTCAGACATTGTTGACGCACTGAAACGGGAGCTCATTAAAAACAAAGTTAATGCAATCTATAACCAGACAATTTCCGCTGTATTAACTAAAGATGGAAAAGCCTGCGGCATAAAAACAAAGAATTCAACTATAGAGGCAGACGCAGTTATTATAGCAACAGGCGGACTTACTTATCCTGCAACCGGCTCAACCGGTGACGGATACAAAATTGCTTCTTCCCTTGGCCACGACATTATAAAACCCGGACCTTCCCTTGTGCCGCTGGAAACATCAGAAAAATGGGTTAAAGACCTTACAGGGTTGAGTTTGAAAAATATTGAAGCAAAACTTTTGCAAGAGGATAACGTTATAGAATCTGAATTCGGGGAAATGCTGTTTACTCATTTTGGAGTATCAGGACCTGTAATTCTTACCTTAAGCAGGAAAGCAGTGGAATTATTAAAAACTAAAAACGGCAAAGTATATCTGGTAATTGACTTAAAACCAGCACTTTCCTTTGAGCAGTTAGAAAAACGCCTGCTCCGGGATTTTGAAAAATTCAGCCGAAGGCAGTTGAAAAATTCGCTGGATGATTTACTGCCGAATGCATTAATACCTGTAATAATTCATCTGTCAGGAATTTATGAAGAAAAATTTGTTAATCAAATCAGCCGTGAAGAGAGGCATAAGATAGTCAATTTACTTAAAAATTTAAAGCTGACTTTAACAAAACCCAGACCTGTCGAAGAGGCAATTATAACAGCCGGAGGGGTTTCCACCAAAGAAGTAAATCCCAAAACCATGGAATCAAAAATAATCCCCGGTCTTTTCTTTGCCGGGGAAATACTTGATGTTGACGCCAACACAGGCGGCTTTAACTTTCAAATTGCATTTTCAACCGGATTTGTTGCCGGCACAGAAGCAGCAAATAAAGCTTGATCTCTCACTTTCTCCCCTCACCCTACCCCTCTCCCCGAAGGGGCGAGGGAATTGTTTTCCTGTCCTTATCCCCGAAGGGGAAGTGCGCCAAATAAAAAGAACAGGGTTTTGAAACCCTGCTCTTTTGTTTTTAGTGGTTTAAACTACCAGCTTTTTCTGCTGCCGCTGAAACCTCTGCTGCCGCCACCGCTGCCGCCTCTAGAATTATCTCTACGGTTCGAGCGAGCTTCCATCGGGCGAGCTTCGTTTACAGTTATTCTGCGTCCTTCAAACTCTTTGCCGTTCAGCAACTCAATGGCTTTCTGGGCATCTTCGTCAGAAGCCATTTCTACAAAGCCAAATCCCTTTGAACGACCTGAGATTCTATCAGAAATAACATTTACCGTTTCAACAGTTCCTGCCTCGGAGAAAGCAGCTCTTAAGCCTTCTTCTCCGGTTTCGTAAGATAAACCGCCTACATATAATTTTTTTGACATAACTTTCCTTACTTAAATTTATTTTTTTACGTAAGTCGACCTCTTATCTTCTTGATTTCACTTCTGCTACGGAGATAGCTGTTATTTGCTGATTTCCTCAGGGAAGGAAAAATCTACTAAGAAAGCTTACCGGATAAGTATACCTGTTTATTGAAAAAAAGTCAATCTATAA
>JAMDEM010000140.1 GCA_023486985.1 Bacillota bacterium | reverse complement strand
TGGTTGCGGGGGTTGGATTTGAACCAACGACCTCCGGGTTATGAGCCCGACGAGCTACCGGACTGCTCCACCCCGCGTCATCAATTTTCACTTAATAGATTATAACACAAACTAATTCCCTGTCAACACGCATGTCAAGCCAATTTAGAAATGTCCGCTAAAGGATTTTGCCATGCACTGGAGAAACATGAAGTAAACTAAGCTCAGAGGTGATTATACTGAAACAGAAAGTCTTTAAAGCAAAAATGGGAAAGTTTTTCATTTTTTCCTTGCTTGCGATTGCGTCAGCAGCCTGGCTTATATATTACGGCTATAAAATGCTTATTTTCTTTAAAAACGACGAACTCTTTAAAACTGTCTACTGCTATATCCCCATAGGCATGGGCGGTTTGATTATTTTCCTCCTTATCATTAATTTTTTTGCAAATCTTGGAAAGACCATTGTTATTACTCCCGATGCATTCTACTATAAACACTTCGGAAAAGAGTTTGCCGTAGACTGGAAAAACATCTCTTTTACCCCTCCACAGGTAAGCAAAAAGCGATTCCGCTCCGCAGCCGTAAGCGATGGAAAAAATCTCATACGATTCGACGACTTTTTCTTTCCTCAATTCGAAACAATTGTTGAAGTAATAAAAATGGCGAGAGAGGCTCAAAGAGAGCTGAGAATCTAATTCTTCATAATTTCTTCACAATTTGATTGTAAAATTACTTTATACTGGTGGGGGGAAGGAGGTGGATAATGAGGAAGTATTCAAAGCCTTCAATTACTAACAGTGAAGATTTCATCTTCATCGGCACACAGTGTAAGGATTCTAAGGAGCACTGCACATAGAAATTATCGCAGCAATTATCGTAACAATTGAACACAGCAAATATTCATTATCCGCCCCCCCCCAAGTTTGAGGCGATCCGAAAGGGTTGCCTCATTAATTTCCCTCTCCTATTTTGCGATTGAAAACTCTGCAGCCTTTGCTGCGTGGTATCATACTGCAAAACAAGCTTTGCTTACTTTGCATCCGGGAGCCGCGCAACTTGTTGCGTGGTATCATACTGCAAAACAAGCTTTGCTTATTTTGCATCCGGGAGCCGCGCAACTTGCTGCGTGGTATCATACTGCAAAACAAGCTTTGCTTATTTTGCATCCGGGAGCCGCGCAACTTGTTGCGTGGTATCATACTGCAAAACAAGCTTTGCTTACTTTATGTTTGCAAGCTTTTTTAACTGATCTTCTGTGAGAAGCTTTTCCCCGCCCAGCATCCTTGCTATCAATATCACTTTGGCAAAAAGCTCCATCGTTTCAATTCTGTGGGCAGCCTGAACAATATCACTTCCGATGGTCAGCGCTCCGTGGTTGGCAAGAAGGAAGGCATTGTGATCTTTCATGTAAGGCTCAAGAGCCTCGGGCAGCTCCCGGGTTGAAGGAGTTCCGTATTCAACTATAGGAATTCTGCCCAGCACCAGAATTGCTTCTGGAAGGACAGGCTGGTCGAGGGGCAGCCCGGCTGCAGCAAAGCCGGTTGTAAAAGGGGGATGGGCGTGAACCACTGCATTAACATCAGCCCTTTTCCGGTATATGGCAAGATGCATCTTTATCTCTGAAGAAGGCGAGCCGTCGCCTGAAATATAGTTTCCATCCGAATCTGTCACAACAATCTGCTGAGGCGCAAGTTTTAATTTGCTCACACCGGAAGGCGTAATCATCAACCGCTCAGATGAAAGCCTGGCGCTTATATTCCCCGATGTTCCGGCAAAAAAGCCCTGATAGTAAAGATTTCTGGAAACATTAACAAGCTCTTCTTTCAGCGCTGCTTCTTTATCGGCATTAAGCGCCATGGTAACTGCTGCGGCAACATTTATACTCATGTCCTGCCATTCCGGTGTATCCATCACATTTGCAAGATTTTCAATAACATTATGGCATACTTTTTTTATCTGTTCCTCTGAATAAGCTCCCATTTTTTCTTTCCTTTTTTTACCGATTAATTCTTATAAAAAGAATTTTTCTCCTGCCATGCACCCTCACCCTAATCGGGAGGGAAATTTCGTTTCTCTCCCCGAATGAGAAACGAAAGGACGCCAGATGGTGCCGTTATATCATTTCCTGAAGATAAAGAAACTTTGCAGTTTGCTGCTAATCATATTAAAATACCCCGTAACAAGAAGAATGCCGATTATCATTAAAAGCACTCCGCTTGCTGCAGTAATCACCGGTATGAATCTTCTTATTTTCTTTGAATAGCTCAAGAAACTATTAATGGCAAGAGATGCAATAAAGAAGGGCAGGCTTAGTCCAAGTGAGTAAGCGGCAAGCAGTATCATTCCCTGCAGTACATTCTGAGAGGTTGCTGCCAGAGAGAGAGCGGCACCGAGAAAAGGACCGACGCATGGAGTCCATCCGGTACCGAAAACCATGCCCAGCAAAATTGTACCGATATAGCCGGCCGGTTTTTCCTTAAGATGAAATTTCTTTTCACCCTGTAGGAAAGGAATTTTAATCCAGCCGGTTATCAACAGTCCAAAAATAAATACAAGGGCTCCGCCTATCTTCATAATAATATCCTGGCTGGCAAAAAGTTTTTGTCCGATTACAGTGGCGGCAGCTCCGAGAAGAACAAAGATAATTGTAAAACCCAGTATGAAGAAAAGGGAGTGAAATATAGTTAATCTTCTCACCCTTCCTGCATCTTCAACCTTTGCAAAATCATCAAAGGATAAGCCGGTGATATAACATATGTACGACGGAATCAGCGGAAGTACACAGGGAGAAAGAATAGAAACGACACCGCTTCCGAATGTAATAAGAATCTTTGTAAAACTAAATGTTTCCATTGCTCAACACCTTCAGTAAAATTTTTCGTTCTTTTTATAATATACCGGGCTCACAAAAAAAGCAATAATAAATGTCAACTGGATTTTTCAGTAAAATTTTTCGTTCTTTTTATTATCAGCCTTTATTCCCAGAAATCCGTTTAGCTTGGGCTTCCACTCGGCAAAATCTTCAATCTCCACCATCTCTATTATGCATCCGCCGGGATTCCCATTAAAGTCGTTAACCCTCGTATGATGCACCCTCACCCACTTTACCAGTTCTTCCTTTGTATTGATTACAAGCTCGGCATAAGGAGGATCTTCACCATGCTCAAGGGCTTTATAAAAAAGGCAGTTTTCACGGCAGATGTTTATTCCAGTTCCTGTGAAAGATTCGTGGAGTTCGTAGCAGTATTTTCCCAGGGCTTCTTTTTCGTCCCATCCGGTGAGGTTTGAGTATGCGGAATTAATGAACTGGACTTTCCTGTTCATATCCACAAGAATAACTCCAGCTCTCATTTTTTGAAAAATGGACTCAGTAAAATTATCACTGGTATCCATCTTTTACCCCCACTGGAAGATTTTCCCTTTTGTTAATTATATCACATCAAGTGTAAATTTTAAATATATCCAACGAACTATTTTTAAAGTGTTTTCTTTTCAAACAGCTTAAACCTCTGGTACTAAAAATGAGGAGGAAGC
>JAMDEM010000110.1 GCA_023486985.1 Bacillota bacterium | reverse complement strand
TTCTCTCCCCACTGGCGAGGGTGATGGCGCAGAGGCAGGGGAAGTTAATGATACCCCCTCTTTGTTAAAGATGGGGGAGGGGGAGTTAAGTATTCCCTCTCACCTCCGGGGAGAGGGCAAGGGTGAGGGGGCAGGCATTATCGGCCGCCTTGCCGATCTTATAAAATTCCCCGGAAAAATAAGAAATGCAATGGAAGCCCTGATTGGAAATGTATTTGTTGTTTCTTCCATTGCCCCCTCTTTGCTAAAGATGGGGGAGGGGGAGTTAATTGAGGGGGATTTCATCTTCGTAACTCTCGAAGGAGACGTTCTTTCAAAAAGCTACATAATCGGGGGGAGCACAAAAGTTTCAAAAGGAAGCATTCTTTCAAGAAAAAGAGAGAAGGAACAGCTTCAAAAAGAAAAAGAATCTCTTGAAATATCGCTTTTGCAGGCAGAAAAAGATTATCAGGATTCAACCAAAAATTTTGAAAAACTGGCAAAATCCGTTGAGGAACTCTGGCAGAAAGAAGGCAAACTAAAACTGGAGCTTGCCTCGGCAAAAAATGAAATTGAATCATTCGATTTAAGACTTCAGGGGATTGAAAGTACTGCTTCAAAACTGGCGGAATCAGAAAAAGAGATGCTTGCCCGCCGGGAGTCGTTAGAAAAAGAGATTTCTGATGCGGGAATAAAACTTAAAGAAATTACTTTTTCTTTAAATAAATACAGGGAAGAACTTGGATGGCTTGAAAAATCGCGGGAAAGCGGCGCTTCCGACCGCAGCACCATGCAGGAAGATATAAATTCCATAAAAGTGGAGAGAGCAAGAGCCATTCAAAGGAAGGAAGACAGTTTAAGGGCTCTTGATGAAATCAGGAAGAATCTCACGGAATCTGAAAATACTGCAAAGAAGCTTGAGGCGGAAGAAAAAGCCCTGAAAAAGAAAAAGAGTGAAAATGATGATGAAATTATCCGCGGCAGGAATACGGTAACCACTCTCAGGATGAAGGTAAAGGCATGGGAAGATATGCTTCAAAGTCTTGCCGGGGAACGCGAAGCTCTTACAGGACAGCTGGAGCTCCTTGATAAGGAAATTGAAAGTTTTAGAACCTTCCGGATGGAACACAAGGAAAAGTGCCACAACATTGACATAAAGGATGCAGAATATCAGGTGGAGCACAGGGACCGCATGAGCCGGTTAAAGGAACTCGAAGCCGGCTATGCAAAACTGCTTGCCGAGCTGGGCGAGGAAAAAACGTCTTCCCGGAAAGCCCAGGCTCTTGAGAAGGAAGCAATTGAAAAAGAAATCCTGCGCCTCAGGAATTTCATAAAGAATTTCGGCAGTGTAAATCTTGGCGCCATGGAAGATTACCAGAAACACGAGGAGAGGTACAACTATCTTCAGAGTCAGATACAGGATCTTGAGGATGCCTCTGCTTCTCTTATAAAAGTAATGGAAGAAATTGACGAAGTTTCTGCAAAGCAGTTTAAGGAAACTTTTGAAGCCGTGCGCGAGCAGTTCTCCGAAGTTTTTGTCAAAGTTTTCGGTGGAGGGCAGGCGCACCTTGTTTTAAGCAATCCCGATAATCTTCTTGAATCAGGCGTGGAAATTGTGGCTCAGCCCCCGCAGAGGAGACTGCAAAATCTTGCCCTTTTATCAAGCGGCGAGCGGGCGCTGACAGCCACTGCATTTTTGCTGGCAATTTTAAAAGTTAAGCCAAGCCCCTTTGTAATTTTTGACGAACTTGACGCTTCCCTTGATGATGCCAATGTGGATAAGATTGCAAAAATCATTGAAGAGTTTGCTGCTCAAACTCAATTCATAATAATAACCCATAACAGAAGAACGATGGAATCAGCCTCGGTTCTTTACGGGGTCACCATGGAAGAGCCGGGCGTTTCAAAGATTATTTCGGTTAAGATGGAAGAAGCCATCGAAAAACTGGAACAGGAAAAAGAAAAAGTGGGGTCAGGTCTTGCAATATAACAAGATGCATATTTTGGTGCCAGGTCATATTCCCCCCTCTTTTCTAAAGAGGGGGTTAGGGGGAGTTAATTACCCTCTCTCTTTAGGGAGAGGAAAGGGTTATGTATAAATGAGCAGAATTGCAAAACGTATATCAGAAAATTTTATTCTTCTGGTGAGCATCCCCAGGAACAGCCTTGACCTTGCCATGGCGGCGGAAGAATCCGGCGCCGATGCTATTAAGGTTCATCTAAACTGCGTTCACAGGGCAAGCGGCACAAAATTTGGCACATGGAAAGAAGAAAGAAAGGAAATAGAAAAAATCCTTTCAAAACTTACCATTCCTGTGGGCATTGTGCCGGGTGCTCAGGTTATTGCATCCCACAAAGAAATGATTGAGCTTGAAAATATGGATTTTGATTTCTGGGATATTTTTGCCCATCACCTGCCCGCTTATTTTCTTGAACTTCAGAAGATGGGCAGGATGGCTGCCGTGGATTATACCTTTGATAAAGCCGTGCTTGAAGAACTTGAGCGAATGAAAATTCAGATTATTGAAGGTTCAATTATTGAGCCGGAAGGGTACGGCTTCAGGATTACCGCCAGAGATATCGCCAGATACAGAACACTTGTAAAATCCACAAAACTTCCTGTTATCATTCCCACACAGAGAAAAATTACTGCAGGGGATATTCCCTATATTGCTGATGCAGGAGTGCGGGGGATAGCAATAGGGGCAATAGTTACCGGACACACTGTAAAAGAACTTGAAGCCGCTGCTTTGCTTTTCAAGAAAGCAATAGACAGTTTGAAATACGTTGTGACGGAGGAAATACCCGGCGGATTTACTAATTAAGTGGTGAGGGGAAGGGATAAGCATTGAAATCTTTTCTTGAAATCGAGCTTGAACGTCAGGTTTATTACCCCGGAGAAAAAATTACCGGGAAGGTTAACCTTCAAACCGAATCTCCTATCAAGGTGCGTAAGCTCATCCTTACTTTCCATGCCGAAGAAGTTCTGGGCGCCGACGCTGCAAGCACATCTTTAAACCCTTATCTTGTAAAGACCTCCCTTATCACACCTCTTATTAAAGATGAAAAAATTTTAAAGGAGCCCAAGCCTCCGGAATCACAGATTGAAATTTCAGCCGAAGAATTTCCATTTGAATTTATAATTCCGGAGAATTCTCCTGCCTCATTTTCAAGCGGATATTCAAGCTGTCTTTATTTTCTAACTGCCCGGGCTGAGATTCCCATGGGGGTTGATATTATCAGTAAATCCCATATTACTATCTTTCCCCGCTATGAAGAGAAAAAGCCCATGCCCATTGATTTCGGCACGGAAGAAGAGAATTTAAAGATCAGGATAAGCGTGGAAAAAGATATCTTTTACATCGCAGACAGCGTTGAAGGCATAATTGATATTGAATACCCCTCAGCGGAACAGCCTTCAAAGATAATCATGGCGTTAAAAGCCCTTGAAGAAAGCCTTGAGGAGAAAATTATTCACAAGAGAGAGCTATGGAACACCCGGCAGATGGTTGAGCTTGATGTTAAAAGCGCCGCTGAAGCCGCTTACGGCAAATTTTCCTTTCCCATTCCACGGCAGGCGCCTTTTTCTTATCAGTGGAACACTTTTAAGGTAAGCTGGTATCTTGAACTGCGTGTTGAATTTCCCAGCCATAAATTTAAAACCGTCTCCTCAAAAATAGAAGTCAGGCGGAAAGGTTTTTAATGCCCGTAGCCTTTATTCCTATTGACGATAGACCCTGCTGTCTCCAGTTTCCCGTTATTCTGGGCGAAATTGCGGGACTGGATATCCTTACGCCGCCCCGTGCGTCGCTGGGTTCTTTTTTAAAGCCCGGCGAACCCGAATTTCTTTTAAGCTGGCTGAAAGAGAGAATTCCTGAGTCAGCGGAACTTCTTTTTTCAGTTGATATGCTTGCCTATGGCGGGCTTGTTGCATCAAGAATTTTTTCCGCATCAGCCGAAGAGGCGATGGAAAGGCTTAAATTTATTTTTGAGCTTTCAAAAGCCCGGAATAGAATACCGGTTTATGCTTTTAATTCCATAATGAGAGTCGCTCCCACCGCTTCGAATTCTGAAGAAGTAAAACTTGCAAAAAAAATTGTTGAATACTCTGTTTTGAAAGAGTCTTTGAGAAACAGCGAGGATACAAAAAAGAGGAATAAATTTGACAGCCTCAAACGTCAGATTCCAACTGATTATCTTAATTTATATTTTGAATCCAGGGAAAGAAACCACCTTATAAACAAACGCATGATTTACTGGGTAAAGGACGGATGTATGGATTTTTTGCTTCTGGGAATTGATGATTCAAAGACTTGCGGATTTAATATCACCGAGAAAGGGATACTGGAATCCCTGATTGAGCTTCAGGGAGTTGAAAAGAGTGTAAAGATATACCCCGGCACAGATGAGATGGCTATGATAAGCCTTTCAAAGCTTCTCCTGTCCCGCCTTCAACAAAACTCCCTGCACCTCTCTGGGCCCCCTCTTTGCTAAAGGGGGGGGGGAGGGGGAGTTAATCACCCTCTCATCCCAAGAATATTCCCAATTTATTCACAAGAAGAATCTCAACATGTTATCCCGTCATATGAGGACCGGAGCATAAAGGAAATTATATCGGCTCAGGTTGATGCCGCAGGTGCCGTTCTTTCGGCATCCAAAGAAGAGGCGGACATTTTGCTTTTTGTCCATACACCCGCAGGAAAAACACAAAAAGAAGCAGCTCATCAGAATTTAGGAGTTCCTTTAAAGGTCGGAAAAAGTTATTGCGAGCAAAGCAAAGCAGCCCTGTCCTTTTTTCTTTCTGGTGAGATTCAACAAGATTCCCCTCTCCCCGCCGGGGAGAGGGATAGGGTGAGGGGGCATCTCGAGCGGGAGAGTGGCAAAGCAATCCCGCATTTCATAAACAAAATAAACGAAGCCCTTACATCCGGAAAATCTGCTGCAATTGCAGATGTTGCATACGCAAACGGTGCTGATAATGAGTTTGTTCAAATTTTGCTTAAAAACGTTGATATAACGAAACTTTCATCCTTTGCCGCCTGGAATACCGCCGGAAATTCCATCGGCACCGCCATATCTCACGGGATTATAAGATGGCACTCAGCGTCATTGCGGACTTGTAATAGTCATTGCGATGAGAAAAGCGACGAAGCAATCTCTCCTCTCCCTTCCGGGGAGGGAAAAAATAAAATTTCCTCGCACCTCCGGGAAGAGGAGAAAAAACAATCCCCTCTCCCTATGGGAGAGGGCAAGGGTGAGGGTGAATCAAAGGTCGTTGCGAGGAGCACAGCCGGGTACCCGCCTGAAAGGGCTGGGGATCAATCTCTTGTCAACACAATCGAATCAGAAAAAGCCCATCTTAAGTTTTTATTGATGAGATTCATTGATGACTGGCTCTACCAGAGTAAAATAAGGCAGGAGATTGCATTTGAAGTTAAAAGCCGCGGGGGCGAACCTTCCAATTTAAAAGAATATCTTTCAATGGCAGAATCAGTTCTTTCAAAGAAAATTCTGCCCGTGGCAGATAAATTTTTTAAAAAGCATTTTTCCGGCAGAAAAAAAATAATCAATAACGGCAAAGAAAATCTTGAAGTTACAATTGGCAAAGAGCTTCATTTAACTGTATGCCTCCCATGGCGCAGACTTTTTGAAATCGAATTAGAAATTGATTTTGCATTAGAGTGAGTATCGGGGTCAGGTCTTGAAATATAACAAATGTAATATCTGGGGTCAGGTCATAATTGTCACTGTAGCGCCTGTTCCCCGAACGGGCAAGGGGGAATTCTATTCCACAATCTTCCCGTAAAGACCGTGTTTCCCCAGAAAAAAGACAATCTGCTCGAAGAATTCTTTAGTGGAAGGCTGAATCTCAACTCTGGCGTGGCTTAGAACCGAGAGGTCATTTTTTAAAGGAACAATGATATTAAGAGGTTCTGAGAATATTTTTTCAAGCCTTGCTTTCAAAGCTTCGCTGTAGCAGTGATAGACAGTTTCTTCCCCGGCAAGCTCTACCAGCGCTGTCTGAAGTTCGCCGGGAACTTTTCCTGCCGGAGTTTTTTTTAAAGGAAAAATTGCAATTCTCATATTTGTTTTACCTGTTTGTTCATTAGATATTCCACATACATAAACATGCTTCTGTCCAGGTCATAAAGTTCTTCCCGTGTGCATGTTCTCCCGCCTGATACCTCACTTTGCAGGTATGATTCCAGGGCGCAGGCAAAGTAATGAACAGGAGAAATTGAGCTGTAATAGTTTGTGAACTGATGGCACGGCTCCTGGTTTTTACATGCCTGGAAGTTGCTCTTGATTGCCGCAGACTTCAGGGACGCAAAAGTATCTTCTCCCAGTGCGTGGTCAAGGGCATGGGCAAAGTAAAGGACGGGAACCGAAAAATTTTCAAAATCCTGTGATACGGTCTCATCTCCCAGGATACATAATTTTCTTGAAGGAATATACCCCATCCTGATATCGTCATAATTAGCAAGTTTTCTGGAAGCAAGCTTTGACAGCTTCATTCCTGTGGGCACAAGAATAACTTTTATTTCCGAGTTTCTGCATATGGAAAGCGCCCATAGCCCGAATTTTGAAAGCATTTTTTTAAGTTTTTTAAGAATTACCGGCTCCTCATGGGATATTATAATTTCATTAAGAATTTCTTCAATTTTTTTGGCGTGCTTTTCCTCTCCGGTGTTTTCAACTGAAAGTTTTTCATCATCAAAATTTTCTGACGCTTCTTCAGTTGGTTTTGAAAGGTCGGCAATTATGAAATCATCAAAGTTTGAAAGTAAACTTGTCTCAGGAAGGGATTTGGGTTCCGGGGGCTCTTTTCCCGGTGTTTTTTTTTCTTCCACCTCAAGCTTTTCAAGATTTTCCACGTTACGGGATTCTGCTTTTACAATATCGGGTTGGCTTTCAGGCGGACTTTCAGATTTCTCTCCGGAAAGCTGATTAGTTTTTCTTTCTTTAAATTTTTGCTGGGGTTTTCTTCTCTTTGAAGTATCAGGATCCATTGAACCCAGCATATCATTGCCCAGGGTTGCGATATCGGTGTTTATATCAGTAGTATCAACGGAGGAAGTAATTTTGGTTTTTTCTCTTTTTACTTCTTTTTCCTGTTCTTTTTGAAGCAAATTATTGCTTTTCTGGGCGTTGTCCACCAGCTGCTTTAAAGTGGGATTTATATTGAAGAATATCTGATCCATGGCAGAATAATCATAGCATTTATCAAGTCAGGCGGTCAACAAAAAGTTGCTAAAAAAAATGCAGGAAATCGTTAACAAAGCTTGAAAAAACTAAAGTATGATTAAAGATAAAAAGCTAATGTCTGAATTTGAGGACGGGGAATTAAAAAAAGAGAAACTTTCCTATCCGGACGCCCTGAATATATTTGAAGCTCTGTGGCAGGAGGGGGTTAATCTCGGAGTTCTTCCCTTAAAGAATGACATGGAAGGCATTGAAGCAGATATAAATCTTGCAAGGATACTTAATTCATGTTCGAAAAACTTATAACTTTAATTACTGCGGCTCTTGAGAAGCATGGCATTCCCTATATGATTATAGGCGGCCAGGCAGTCCTGTTTTACGGAAATCCAAGACTTACAAAAGATATAGATATAACTCTTGGAATTAACATAGACAAAGCCTCCATATTGGTCAACGCCTTAAAGGATGCAAATCTAAGAATAATCCCTGAAGACTTTGAAGAATTTGTCAAAAGGACATTTGTTTTGCCTGCAAAAGATGAAGCCACGGGAATAAGGGCTGATTTTATATTTTCTTTCACGCCTTATGAAAACCTGGCTATTTCAAGAGCAAAAGATGTATTTATAGGCGGTAGGGCGGTAAAGTTTGCTTCGGTTGAAGATGTTATTATCCACAAAATATTTGCCGGCAGAGCCAGAGACCTGGAAGATGCAAGGTCAATTTTAATAAAAAACCCTGATTACGATCAAGCTTATTTAAGGAACTGGCTCATAAAGTTTGGCGAGACAGACGAACCGGAAAAGTTCATCGAAATTTTTGAAGAAGTTCTAAAAGGTTTGCCGCAGTAATATGGAAATAATCGAACCCCAAAGAAAAACTGAAATTATGGCTGAAGCTGATGTTGTTGTCTGCGGTGCCGGCGTTGCCGGTGCCTGCGCAGCCGTGGCTTCTGCAAGAGCCGGCGCATCCACAATCCTTATTGAAAGATACGGATTTGCCGGCGGCACGGCAACTGCCGCCATGGTGGGACCAATCGTTACTTTCCACAACAAGCGGGGAGAAAAAATTGTCGCAGGACTTGCTGATGAAGTAATCGACCGCCTGAAGACAAAAGGCGGGGCAAAGGGACACTTCCGCGATACTGTCGGGGTTGCTTATTCATTGACACCGGTTGATTCCGAAATATTAAAAGATGTCTTTGCAGAAATGCTGAAAGATTCAGGCGTAAAATTTCTTACCCACACATGGTTTGCCGGTACAATGGTTGAAAATAATTTTATAAAAGCAATTTTTGTTGAAACCAAAAAAGGGAGATTTGCTGTAAGGGGAAAGGACTTCATTGACGCAAGCGGCGATGCCGATGTTGCCTGTAGAGCCGGCGCCCCAACCCAGAAAGGGAGAGAATCGGACAATCTTAACCAGCCTATGACTCTTATCTTCAAAGTTGGAAATGTGGATATAAGCAAGGTTAGAGCGTATATTAAGGAAAATCCCCAGGAATTTCACCACGAAACTTTATTTGACGAAATTGAAAAGCAGGAAATTATCGGTGTTTCAGGTTTTTTTTCTCTCTGGAAGGAAGGCAATCTTCCCATCCCAAGAGACAGGCTTCTTTTTTTCTCGACTTTAAACGAAGGTGAAATTTTGGTAAACACAGTCAGGGTCTCCGGATTTGACTCTCTTGACCCGGCACAGATGGCTGAAGCCGGGAACGAAGGCAGAAAGCAGATGTGGATGATTTATGAGTTATTAAAGAGAAAGATTCCCGGCTTTGAGAACTGCCGTCTTGCTGCTTCCGCTCCCGAGATAGGAGTAAGGGAATCCCGCAGAATTATCGGGAGATACATTTTAACGGCAGATGACATAGTGCAGGGAAGAAACTTTCCTGACTGCATTGCAAAGGGCGCATTTGCCATTGACATACATAAGCCTGTGGGCAAAGGCATAATCTCAAGAGATGTTGCATCTGGCGGCGCTTATGATATACCATACCGCAGTCTTCTTCCTCAAAAGATAGAAAACCTTATTGCAGCGGGCCGCTGCTTTTCTGCTGAATTTGAAGCTCATTCCTCAGCCCGGGTACAGGCTACCGCCATGGCAATGGGCCAGGCAGCCGGCACCGCCGCCGCTCTTGCCGCCGGAGCCGGCCTCCCCTGCCCGGAGATAGATATAAAGAAACTGCAGGCAGAACTTCGCTCACAGGGCGCGATTATTTAGGAACATATTAAAGCGTGTATGAAAAAATCCAGCAAAGAAAAAGAACAACAGGGACATGGATGAACATCTGCAATACCGAGTATCCTGCAAGCTCCCTGGCTCTTACATTAAGAATGCCCATAAGGGGCAGCATCCAGAAAGGATTTATAAGATTCGGCAGAGCTTCAGCCGCATTGTATATTTGAACAACCCACCCGGAATGTATGTTTAAAGATTTAGCCGCACCCATTATATAAGGAGCCTCAATCACCCATTTCCCTCCGCCGGATGGAACAAAAAGCCCCAATATGGCTGAATATATCCCCACAAGCAGGGGATAAGTATGTTTTGTGGAGATTTCCACAAAAAGTTTTGCAAGAGTGCCGGATATTGCCGTGGATGTTATAATTCCGAATATGCCTGCATAAAAAGGAAACTGGATAAGCACTCCGGCAGTGGCAGGCACGGAAGAAGAGACAGCTTTAAGAAAAGAACGGGGCCTCCAGTGCAAAAGAAGCCCGAGCATAAGAAATATAAAGTTGTAAGTATTCAGATTAAGAGCTGCCGCTCCTCCCTTATCTGCAAATTCGTGGATAACATAAACAGCGCCTATAAGCACAATAATGATGGTAAGCAAAGGACTGTATTCAATCCACTCTCCCGGCTTTTGGCGCGGTTCAATTTTAACCGTAAGCGGCTTGTATTCAATATTAAAGTCTTCGGCTGTTTTTGCTTTTTCAGGCGGCGGGGCGGAAAAATATGCTATCGCAATGGATATTAATATAAGTATTAAAGCTATAAGGAGGCTTTGCCGGAGAAATATAGTTTCTTTTAAAGGGATTACTCCGGTAATTTCCACAAGCTTTTCAGGCAGGGCGTCTTTTGTTGCCATAATAAGAGCGGCGGAGGAAGATAATCCAAGAGCCCATATGCTTCCAAGCCCGAGATAAGCTGCGGCGCCTATGGCGCGGTAGTCCACCTTTTTAATGTTGTTTGTAATTTCTCGTACCAGGAGGCCGCTGAATATAAGGCTGAAGCCCCAGCTGATAAGAGATGTAAGCATGGAGAAGGCTGCAACAAAAGCAACCGCGCCTCTTGGAGTTTTAGGGATACGGGCGAGCCAGCATATAATACGGTAAACAGGAGGAGAACTTGCAACGCAGTAACCGCTTATAATAATGAGAACCATCTGCATTGTAAAAGGAACAAGGTTCCAGAAGCCGCTGCCGAATGCGACAGCCATTTTAGAAGGATTTTCTCCAAGCAAAATTCCGGCAATAAAAACCAGTGCAACTGCAAACATTGCAAATACAAAAGCATCAGGGAACCATTTTTCACACCAGTCCGCGATTCTCATTCCAATACGGGCAAGTATGCCTTCTGAAGCGTTTGCCTTTTTTATACTCACACAATCCCTTCAAAGTGTTTCTATACAATTTTGAGGAAAGACTGGAATTACCTTCTATTTTGCGATCAAAGACCCCGCAGTTTTGCTGCGGGGCATCCTTCCGCAAAACAAGCTTGCTTATATTTCAACAAAAATTACTCCTTCGCCGGCATAAGGCAAAGGAGTAATTCTCTTTCAATTTAATTCTATCCAATACTCTTTACAGCAGCCTGTATGGATATGCCCTCTTTGTCCATTCACTGTCAGGGTATTTGCTCTGCAGTATTTCGTATGCTTCTTTCAACCCGTTAGCTTCATGAGTGCCCTTGTATTTGCAAACCCCGCGGATATATATTGCCTCAGGCGTTGAGTCGCTCTTTGGAAACTCAGAAATGATCTTATCGAGGTTTTGAAGAGCTTCATTTAATTCATCACAGTCAAAGTGAACCTTTGCAATGCCCAGCAGCAATGAGGGAATCAGCTCTTCGGGAGGAAAGAATCCCACTGTTCTGTGGTGCTCCTTGCCTTCTGTATCAAGTGTTATGATAGTCGGTGTCCATTTTAAATTATAGTCGGTGGATTCGGGTTGTTTGTTAAAAAGGAGTTGAACCGGAATCATGTTGTTATTGACAAATTCCGCTACATTTTTATCCGGGTACGTAACCGCACCCATCTGCTGGCAGCCGATTCATCCGGGGTTGAAGAAGTCAAGAAGCACGGGTTTTTTCTCAGAGCGGGCTCTGAAAAGAGCAGTTTTGAAATCATTTTCCCATAAGATTTTCTGTTCCGTAACCCTGCTCTCCATAATTTAACCTCCTTATTATATTTTTTTCTTCTATAAACATGTTTCCCATAATATTTCCATTTAAAACTCCGGTCTGCATTGCATTATTAAACAAAGTTATGCATAATAGTTATGCAAGGAGGTTATTTAAATGTTGAAACATAAAAGAGTAACTTTTTCTTTATCTGAAGAGATAATTAATCTGCTTAATAAAAGCGCCTCTGAAAATAAAAAAAGTGATTTTGTGGAAAAAGCCATATCTGATTATGCCGGGAGAATTCAGAAAGATGCCCTTAACAAGAGACTAAAAGAAGGTTATTTAGCAAACGCAGAACAGGACATTAAAATTGCTGAAGAGTTTTATCCTTTAGAACAGGAAGCCTGCGGGAAACACGTTTTAAAAGAGGAGGCGTAGATTGTCCGATAAAAATTATAAGGGGAGAGGTTCTTCTTGTTAATTTTGAGCCGGTGAAAGGATAAGAACAGGGCGGCGTTCGCCCGGTAGTGGTTATTCAAAATAATATAGGCAATGAATACAGCCCGGTAATTATTGTAGCAGTCGTAACATCTAAAAT
Source organism: Bacillota bacterium (assembly GCA_023486985.1). Classification (GTDB taxonomy): domain Bacteria; phylum Vulcanimicrobiota; class JAMDEM01; order JAMDEM01; family JAMDEM01; genus JAMDEM01. Next base: position 5,675 of record JAMDEM010000110.1, on the reverse strand, counting down.
AAAAAAGGTCTTTGACATTCATGTTCAGGTTCTTCCCCGTGAAGGGGGATTGGATAAAGAATCAATATAGTTGATTTCTCACCCTCTCCTCTCCCCTATGGGGAGAGGATAAAGGTGAGGGGGTATTTGCAACGAATTCTGAGTTATGCAGAGGTCTCCATTTATTTATTGCTAACGCTTTCCTTTTATGATAAAATTGACTATCATGAAGAGCATAACAGCGTTTATTCTGGCTCTCAGCTTTTTTCTTCTCTTTCAAGCAACAATATTCTCAGCAGAGAAAAATGGATATTTTGAATTAACAATAACCGGCAATCCTGCCTCCCCCGGTTTTATCAAGGAAAGCATAATCATCCTTTTGCGAAATAAGTTTAACTTAAAATACAATGAAAATCTCACTTTGCCGGGATTTAATCCCTCTCCGGTTCTGCCTTACCAGCAGGCTTTATTGACGGCAAACATTTCTTCCGATAAGCCGGGATTGCCGCAGTCGGTAAAGGTACTGATAAAAAACGAACCCTATCCCAATCTTGAGCCTGTACTTCTGATGTTTTCCGACCATCCGGAAGTTATAAGCAAAAGAGGGCTTCTTTTTAACGCAGGCATTATCAGGAACAAGCCGGTAAGGCTTCAGTACTACCATCAGGGAGATCCCGCCTCGCCGCCGCGAGCCATATTTTTTACTTTTTTTAATCCCAACAAGGAAAAATGCGTTCTCAAAGTGCTTGGAGATTTCGGCGGTCCTGATAAGAGGGTTTTTAAAGTCGGGCACGGCAGCAATGTAAAATTCATGAAAAGACTTGCCTCTGACGAAGGCGTTATATGGGAGATACCGCCGGGGGAACACGTGGATTTCAATGTTCATATCCTTAAACCTTCCGAAGTGATAAGCGGGCTCTATCAGTTTCTTATGATTAAAGGAAAACCTCTCTGGTTTTATATTTCTGTCAGGGAAAATCCTGATGAACCTTTTTCTGCTCCGCCTATCACCAGCTTGGACACTCACGACAAGGGCGCGTATCTGGTCACCGCCGTAAAGGTAAAAAGAATGCTGGATTCATACGAGAAGGAAATCTATACATCAATTGGCAGCGTGCCCCTTGGGGATGTTTTTGGCGCAAAGCCCATGCAGGGCGATTATGGCGTTATCTATGACATTGAATTTGTATTAAAAAATTCCACGTCTAAAGACAGGAACGTAAGCCTTTATTTCAATCCCCGCGGCGGACCGGCTGCCGGAACTTTTCTGGTGGGAAGCAGCATTGTTGAATCCGTAGTAACAAAGGCGTATAAAGAAACACTGATAAGAAATGTAAAGGTGAAAGCCCGCTCGGAGCGAATTTTTAAACTTCGGACAATGCCGGAAGGTGCTTCTTATTACCCGGTTAGAATAATAGCCAGATGGAATTAACATCACTCCCCTCTTTGCTAAAGAGGGTGAGGTAAGTATCCCCTCGCCCCTTTGGGGAGAGGGCAGGGTGAGGGGAATTGTGTGTCATTGCAAGAAGTTTAGCGGCAAAGCAATCCCATATAATGAAGGAGCTAAGCATTTGGAAAGAGTTTCGTATCAGGCAAAGATTTTTTCAGTGATTATTTTTATAGTTACGTTGGGATTTTTCGCCTGGAAAATCCTGCCTTTCAGTATTACCGATGCCAACAGGCAGGCACTTATGATTTTCGGAATAATAGCGCTTCTTTTTGAAATACGGACAATAATCCTGCCGTATTTTGGTTCAGCCGGCGTCAATCTTACATTTTATTTTGCCGCCCTGCTTCTTTTTGGTTCTCCTACTGCTCTTGTTCTGGCAGCGTTCATTATCCTGATAAGAATTCTTTTTATTTCAAGAGACAATTTATGGGCAAGGATGGTTGACTTTTCAGCCGAAATTCTTGCTCTTACCCTTGCCTGCATCACTTATGAGATGCTGAACGGCGCATCCGCTCTTTTCACCCATCAAAATATTGGCGCCGCTGTTACAGCCGGCATAGTTTTTCTTTTCTTTGAATTTATTATTTCAGCAACGGGCATCGGCTTAATTTCCCAGTCGGTTCAAAGAGCGTGGTATAAGGTAAAAAGCAAAAGTATCCTTGTTTATGCCACGGAAATTCCTCTTGCCATGCTCATTGCCGCAGCCTACCAGAAGCTTCCATTGCTTGCCCTTCTTGCCGTCCTGCCGCTGCTTGGGTTAAGGCAGACCTTGAAATTTATCTCCCATGAACTTGAAGTTGCCCGTTCCGAAGAACTGGAGCTTACCGTTACCAGTCTCAGGAAAAAGATAAAAGAAATTGAAACTAAAAATGAAGAGATAAGCCTTGATTTACAAAGGAAGGTTGACGAGCTTTCCACGCTTTCCGAGCTTGGTCAGGAACTTGGCGCAAGCATCAGCCTTGACAGCACTCTTGAAATTACTATTTCAATGATAAAAAGGATTCTTGCCTACCAGAGCTGTGTAATTTTTTTAAAGGATAAGTCGGAATTGAGGGCTATTAAATATGTAACACCCCACCGTGAAACCCTGGAATTGTCTCCCCTTCTTCATATGGAAGAACCGGTGGTCAATCTGGTCCTTACCTCCGGCAAGCCCCTTCTTGTTTCTGATATGCACACCACGGAGGAACAAAGAATCTTCAGGGATGAAAAGTGCGTTCTCTGCATCCCGCTGATAGTTCAAAATGAAATTATAGGAGTACTATATGTGGGTACTACCAAGCCCAACAGTTATACCGAAGACCACAAGCATATTCTTACAATTCTTGCCAATGCTGCAGGCATAGCCGTAAAATCCTCACAGCTTTACGAAAGCAAGGAAGAAGCGCTCATGATGCAGTTAAAATTAAACGAAGAGCTGGATAAGAAGGTTGAACAGCTTTCAGTGTTCTTTGAACTGGGTCAAGCTCTTGGCTCAAGCCTCAATATTGATAACACATTAAATATTATAGTTGAGACGATGGAGAAGCTGGTAAAATATCAAAGCTGTATTATTTTCATGATACATGAAAGTCCCGCAGGCGCGGAATTTCTGCCGAAAAGATATGTCAGCCCGTACAGTGAATATTTTAAAAATCTTACTTTCAGTTTTACCGAAGGCATCCTCGGGTGGGTGGCAACCAACAGGAAGCCATTGCTGCTGGAGGATACGAGAGAATCGGTGCTTCAGACTCTCATGGAATACGAACACTCTGTCGTTGCGGTTCCCCTGGTTGCAGAAAATGAAATAATCGGAGCTTTATATGTAGGTGAAGCCGAACCGGCTGCGTTCGATACGGACTCACTGGCGCTTGTTTCCACTGTTGCTTATCAGGCAGCCATGGCAATTAAGAATGCCGAGCTTTATGATAGAATGAAAACCCTTGCCATTACCGACGGCGTTACCGGACTTTACACGCACCGGTACTTCCAGGAGAGGCTTGCCGAAGAAATCAAGAGAGCCGAGCGCTACGCTCAGGCACTGTCACTGCTTATGATTGATACGGACTTCTTTAAAAAATACAATGATGCTCTGGGTCATCCCCAGGGCGACATTTTATTAAGGGAGATTGCTTCCCTCTTGAAGAGCTATACAAGGGAAAGCGATCTTGTCTGCCGTTACGGCGGTGATGAATTTGTCCTCGTGCTTATGGACACCAACAAGGAAAACGCCCTTAAGAAAGCAGAGGCGATAAGGGAAGCTTTTCAAATAAGGTTCAACAAACTTCCGGTAAAAATTACGGCAAGCATCGGAGTTTCCACTTTTCCCGATGATGCAGCTCTCAAGTCGGATTTAATTTCCGCCGCCGACTCAGCTCTTTACCGCTCCAAGGCAGGGGGCAGAAACAGGGTCTCCTCCGCCATCCCATTGGAAGGCACCACCGCCGCCGAATAAATCTTGGGGTCAATCCCGGGGTCAGGTCTTGCAATGCAATATTTTGAATCCCCCATCCCCCTTTAATAAACTGCTCTTAAGCAACTCCTCTTTAAAAATTTGGAATGCAAATTGGAACCCTATGGAACTGGATGTCACATACAGCATGCTTTATAATGCTTCTATTGTGTATAATAACTCTAAACCGCACCACAAATTTTTATTTGAAAAAAATATTGCAAATATTACTTCTGTTAGGCTTGTATCAAGAAAAGAGGAACAATTATCAGGCGGGGAAGGAAATGGTTTTGCGTTATCTTCTCGTGCAGCAATATCATTGCAGAATCCTGAAAAGTCAAAAAGAAGCGGCTGGAACGGAAAATACAAAAGTTTTGGAAAGAAAAATTTTAAGTTAAATGAGTTGTTGTTTTCCATACCGGAGAATACCGGTTTTAAAGTTAAACTTGTTCCCTCCCGCTCTTCAAAGATGAAAGTTTCGAAACGGCAAAAAACAAGAACTATTTCTTTGCTTGCATCCATGGCTGCTGGAGTTGCTTCTATTTTTGGAATAAACTCTCATAATCATTATCCCTGGATAAAAGAAAATCCCTTTGCCCTTATAAACGATAACCAGAATCTTCCCGGTTTAAAGCTTGTTTCCCACAAAGATACCAGTTTTTTTTCTGAGGATATGGCTTCTGCGTATTCATCATCTGAATATTCTTTGAAATTTACAGCTTTGCAGGAGGCTCAGCAAGTGGCTGTCATGGATTGTCCCTGGCCCACGAACTGGAGCTGGTCGTGGAACTGGACATGGGCATGGAACTGGAGCTGGGCATGGAACTGGAGCTGGGCGGCGAGTTGGTCTGATTGGTCGTGGAGAGGAAATTGGCACTGGCTGACTAGCTGGCAAAACTGGGCTTTATGGGCAAACTGGACCTGGGGCTGGAGCTGGAATAACTGGTGGTGGAATAACTGGTGGAATTGGGGTTGGAGCTGGGGTTATTGGACATGGAACTGGAATTGGAATTATTGGGATAACTGGGGAAGTTGGGCATGGGGATGGAGCTGGGCATGGGGATGGAGCTGGAATAGCTGGAGCTGGAACTGGTCAAGCAGCTGGAGCTGGGGAGACTGGGTATGGAATTGGAACTGGGGATGGAGCTGGTCAAACTGGGGAAACTGGAGTTGGCACTGGAACTGGTTAAGCTGGCGCTGGGGATGGAGTTGGTCGAGCTGGAGCTGGGAATGGAGCTGGTCGAGTTGGACTGACTGGGGGCAGAATTGGAGTAGATGGGGAAATTGGTATTGGGACAAATACTTTGGAGGGGAAGAAAAGGATTATTACCTGTTGCCGGATCCGGAGGACTACGGCTTTGTTGATGCTTTTATAAAGCAGATTAAAGATAAAGAAAATTCAAAAAACATGGGGAGTGAAATTTATGAAAGATAAAACTATTTTTATTCCTGTTGCCATGATTTTTGCAGTAGCGGTTGTGTTGTTGTTTTTATCAACAAGGAAGCTGGCTCTCACGCCTTCCATGCAATCAACACCGGCGGCCGCACTTGCAGAAAAACCCATAACTGCATCCCTGACTGAAAGTCCGCACAGCCAGGGAAAACAAACGCCGCCTGCAAATATTCAAGAAGAAGCTCCATTTTCATCGGCTGCAGAAGCGCCAAAGGAAGGCAATTATCTTGTAATGTCGTGTGATCTGTCATTTGAGGATGGAGCACAGCCTGAGCTTTTTAAGGAGAAAGGCGAAAATCCTCAGATATATGAATTTAAAAATCTAAGAATATCTGTTACTATAAATGGCAAAACAAAAGAAT
>JAMDEM010000052.1:10217-17832 GCA_023486985.1 Bacillota bacterium | reverse complement strand
TTACTGTAAGCAGTTATCCCTGCCATAAAATATCCGGAGCTTCCCGGTATATTGGTAAGAAGATGTCCGAGTAGTCCGCCGCTTAAAGATTCTGCCACGGAAATAGTTTTCTTATGCTCAAAAAGAAGCAGGGATGCAACTTCTTCAAGTCTTTTCATTATCCCTCATAAACACTGAAGTCCTGCTTTTGCCGCAGGACTTCATTTTGTTACTCTTTATCAATGTGCTCCTGTATGTATTGCACAGCATCCTGGATATTGGAAATTTTTTCTGCATCCTCGTCCGGTATTTCAAGATTAAATTCCTGCTCCAGAGCCATCACCAGCTCAACAATATCCAGAGAATCTGCTCCTAAATCATCAGTAAAAGAGGCATTTGAGGTCACTTGCTCTTCATCAACACCAAGCTGTTCTACAACAATTTTCTTCACTCTGTCCAAAACCGACATCTACTCACCTCCTCTCAAAAGGTTGGATATATCAAGCCATCACCATTCCGCCGTCAACATTCAAGACCTGACCGCTGATGTATCTGGCATTGTCTGAAACAAGAAAAAGCACAGCTTTTGCAACATCTTCAGGATCGCCAAGAGCACCTAACGGTATCTGGCTAAGCATCTTCGCCTTTAAATCTTCCGGCAATTTTGCCGTCATTTCAGTTTGAATAAAACCGGGTGCCACTGCATTAACATTGATTCCTCTTGAAGCAAGCTCCCTTGCAGCCGAGCGGGTAAATCCTAAAATTCCGGCTTTTGAAGCGGCATAATTTGCCTGCCCGGCGTTTCCTATCAACCCGATTACCGAAGAAATATTAACAATTCTGCCGGCTCTTTGCTTCATCATATATTTTGAAACTGCCTTCGTGCAGTTATAAACCGATTTTAAGTTTACATTCAAAACAATATCCCAATCTTCCTCCTTCATGCGCAAAAGAAGATTATCTCTTGTAATTCCCGCATTGTTTACAAGTATATCAATCCTTCCGAAGCAAGAAATAACATCTTCAAACATCTTTTCAACTTCAGCAAGGCTTGCCACATTACTTCCAAAAGCTTTTGCTTTTGCTCCAAGACTTTCAATCTCTCTTACTGTATCAGCACAGGATTCAGCAGTAAGGTCATTAACCGCAATTTTTGCGCCGTTATTTGCAAGCTCTAACGCTATGGCTCTTCCAATACCCCGAGCTGAACCTGTCACAAGAGCAACTTTTTCTTTAAGAATTTTTTTCACCTCGCTTTAAAACCATCCCTCTACCACAGGACGAGAGCAGACATTTCAGCTTTTTAACACAAGATTGGAAAGTTCCCTTATGGTTTTCTCAAGACTAACCGAATCCTGAACATTAAGAACATTCACTTCTTTTGAAATCTTTTTAACAAGACCGCTAAGAACCGTGCCCGGTCCTATTTCTACAAAAGTGTCAACACCTTTTTCCAGCATCGCTCTGATAGAATCTTCCCAGAGAACTTTGGAGGTAATCTGCCTTTTAAGTGCGGACTTAATTTCCGCCGACGCCATAAGATAATTAGCGCTTTCATTTGCAACAAGCGGTATCTGAGGCTCCTGAAATTCTATTTCATCAAGTTCCCTGGCAAGTTTTACCGCCGGCTCCTGCATAAGGCTTGAATGAAAAGCGGCGCTTACCGCCAGAGGCAGGGCGCGTTTAGCTCCCATCTGAAGGGCTATCTCCCTTGCTTTCTCCACTGCGTTAATTTCTCCTGATATAACTATCTGATCGGGACAGTTTAAATTAGCTATCTCAACAACGCCAACCTCTGAAGCAACCTTGCAAGCCGCTTCAGTCTTTTCTCTTGATAAGCCGAGAATTGCCGCCATGGTGCTTGGATATTTTTCTCCGGCTTCCTGCATAAACTGGCCTCTTTTTCTTACCAGCCTCAGGGCATCCGGAACATCAAGCACGCCTGCCGCAACCAGTGCCGCATATTCCCCGACACTGTGGCCTGCAACAACTTCCGGATAAAATCCTTCCTCAGTCAAAATTTTAAAGCCGGCAAGACTTACCGCAACAATGGCCGGCTGGGTATTGACAGTCTGCTTAAGCTCTTCTTCCGGTCCTTCCCAGCAGAGCTTGCTTAAAGAAAAATCCAGAGTTTTATCAGCCGTCTCAAAAACTTCCTGAGCCTGAAAATAATCCCGGCTAAAGTCCCGGCCCATTCCCACATATTGAGCGCCCTGACCCGGAAAAACAAAAGCTACTCCTGACATTTCTTCCCTCGTTTATATATTTTATAGTGCCCTTCAGAAAACTCGCAAACCCTTTTTATTTTGCGATCGAATACCCCGCAGTCTTGCTGCAGGGTAGTTTATAATTGTAGTGGCAAAGCTTAATTGTTCGCTTCGCTCTCGCCGAGCTGCTCGCTCGGCTTCATACTTGAAATCAGGGTTTCGCGGAACCTTCTAGACTCCGCTTTGCCTCGGGGTTTTATAAAAACTTCTAAACTCACCTTTGTTCGTCAAGAAGTTTCAAAAAAACCCGTGCTTTTAGCTTCGCTAAACCCTTCCTGTTCGGTCGGGACGCACCTTGCTTTGCCTTTTTTTGCAGACCAAGGTCTGCCACTACCTTTTATTAGTTTTCTAAAGGCATATTTTACATTATAATATATTTACCATCTTATTACGCTTGAAGCCCATGTTAAACCTGCTCCAAAAGCTACAATCACAATAGCATCTCCTTTTTTTATCCTGCCTTGCTCCTGAGCCTCAAAAAGGGCTATCGGAATGGAACCGTTGGAAGTATTTCCATAATTGGAAACATTTACAAAAACTTTGTCCATTGGTATCCTAAGTCTTTTTGCCGCTGCTTCTATGATTCTTACATTAGCCTGATGGGGAATAAAACAGCTGACATCTTCCACTGTTAATCCGGATCTTTTAATAGCCTCCAGAGCTGCCACTTCCATTATCCTGGTAGCAAACTTAAAAACTTCATTGCCTGCCATTTTAATATAATGCTGTTTTTTTTCAACACTTTCTTTATTGGCGGGGTGCTTGCTTCCTCCGCCGGGGATTTTCAAAAGCTCCCCGCCGGAGCCGTCCGCACCGAGGTATAATGAAAGAATACCTGTACCTTCGGGAACCGGCTTTAAAAGTACCGCGCCTGCACCGTCGCCGAAAAGAACACATGTATTTCTATCAGTCCAGTCGGTGACTTTGGAAAGCGTGTCGCTTCCAACTACCAATACGTTTTTGTAAAGCCCTGTTTGCACAAACTGAGCGCCAACTGCTATTGAATAAACAAAACCTGTGCAGCCTGCTTCCAGGTCAAAAGCAGCAGCTTTTGAAGCACCAAGCTTGTCCTGGATTATGCAGCCGGTTGAAGGAAAAAACATGTCAGGAGTTGCTGTGCCGGTAATTATCAGATCCACTTCATCAGGAGATACACCTGCCCGCTCAAGTGCCATTCGCGCTGCAATAACTCCCATATCAGAAGTGCAAACGCCGTTTTCCACAATCCTGCGTTCTTTGATGCCGGTGCGAGTGCGAATCCATTCGTCACTGGTATCAATCATCTTCTCCAGATCAAAATTTGTTAATCTTTTAGCCGGAGTATAGGCGCCTACCGAAGCGATTCCAACAGATCTAAGATTGTTCATTACTCACCGCCGACGTTAATTACTATGCTTTTGCTTTAGTCTTTGTTTTTTCTGCTTCAAGTTTTATGACTTCCCTGCCCTTGTAATATCCGCAGCTTAAGCAGGCTCTGTGGGCAAGCTTCATCTGGTGGCAATGAGGGCACTCAACAAGATTGGGTACATCTAAATTTATATTTGCTCTCCTCCTTCTTGTTTTTGAACGAGAAGTTTTATATTTTGGATTAGCCATTTTTTCTCACCTTTCCCGAGTAATCGCTGTTTTTTTTCCTTTTAATTGTTAAAAGAGGCAACCGTCCTGGATCAACCGCTTCTTTTGCGCATTGGCACTCGCCGTGGTTTTGATTCTTTCCACATACCGGGCAAAGTCCCCTACAATCTCCTGAACAAATAGGCTGCATGGGAATTTCAGAAATAAGATTCTGTCTTATCGCTTCCTCTATTTTAATCTGACTTTCACTCTCCCTGTAGGTAAAAATTTCAAGGCTTTTTATATCAACTTCACCTGGAAATTTTGCTTCGGGACTGTCCACTTCAACAAAATCCTCGTATCCCCGTGAGTTGACAATCCTGACGGACATCTCCTGAATGAACGGCTCTCCACAGCGGCTGCACGATAACTCGACGCTTCCCTCAATACTGCCGCGCAGCAAAATTCTGCTTCCTGCGTTTGTAACCTTCAGTTTTAGTTTAACATTATCAGCCGAAAGCCTTATTCCTTCTAAGAAAAGTTTGCCTTTGTATTCAAAATCCATGCTGGATCCAGGCACTCCCTTTATGTCGGATATATCTACCAGCATTAAACTCACTCCTTTTAACCTGGACTCCAAACTTATAAGCAGAGCTTGTTTTGTGGCACGACATTCTGCAGCAAAGCTGCAGAATTTTCAATCACAAAATAAGCAGAGCTTGTTTTGCGGCATGACACTCCGCAGCAAGCTGCAGAGTTTTCAATCGCAAAATAAAATTTAGCTTATTCCTCACCTCGCAATAAATAAAAAAATTCCCTCAAAAGAAGACTCAATGTATTATATAAAGAAAGGGGTTGATTGTCAACTCACGGGGATACTTTTGCGTTCCGACTGATAAAGGAAGGAAGTTTTTAGATAGGGAGGGTGGATGTTTTCTTCAATCCACCCTCCCTGAACCAAAGTTTTGCCTATTTTGTCTTTAGAGGCGGGATGCAGCCACAACCGCAGGAGCTTTTTGTTTCACTCTTGACTACAGGCTTTTCTCTGGTTTCTCTAGTGCCTTTTGCCATTGTTATCACCTCCTTTAATTAAGTATATGCATAATAACTTATATATAAGAGAAAATTTTTCTTCCTTTAATTTCTTCTGCGTATTTTCTCCATGTTTACTCGTTTACCCAAACAACCACAGGTGCAAATGCGATTAAGCCTTTGGCGGCAATTTTCAAGGATAGCTCGATTCAATGAATAATATATCCAGTATCCCTGTCTTTCATCTTTCACAAGATCAGCACTTTTAAGCACCCGCAAGTGTTGAGAGACAGCCGATTGAGTTATTCCTAAAGCCTCAGCTATAGCATTAACACTCATTGCCTCTTTTTTCAAGAGTTCAATAATTTCTATCCTCTTATCAACCGACAATATTTTGAATAATTCCGCTGTTTCTTTCATGGTTTACCCCAAGCCTTAACAATATAAGTTTATGCTAATATACTTTAATAGATTATACTTCATTATAAGCATGTTGTCAATGGTCTTTCTTTCAGGCTTGAATTAAGTAAAAATACAGCTTTATATCCATCCGAAAGCTGAAGAATGTTTATAAACATGCCATGAAAAAAAGGCGGCAAGAATTAAAAGAATTCCGTTTGCCACAGCATTGTAGGGAACGAAAACCTGCATGCCCAGTATAATGACAACCAGAACGACGAAGAGACAGAAAGCGGCTAATTTTTTCCTCTTTAATCTCCATGGCCGGAGTTCATTAAATATTTCATCTGATATGGTTCCTTCTTTTACCTGACTGAGAAGGCTTTCAATTTTAGGTTGAATTCCTAAATGAACAAATGATAACAGTCCCATCAAAGCCAAAAGCAGTACAGTTTTTAGTAAAAGCACGTAATTTGTTAAAATACTGGAAAGCCCCATGCCTTCAAAATGGACAAGGAGAACGCCGGTTATGAGGGCTGTTAGTTGAAAAACATAACACCTCATCGCCTGCCCCTTAACAATATTTTCCAGGTACCGGTCCACTTTGAAATCTTTTCCGGGAACCTTAGCCCGTTCATTCACTACAATAAGGGAATAAAAAGGAGCGGACATAAAAAAGAAAGAAAGGATATGAACCAGCTTAATAATACTTATTACATCCATGGAAATCTCCCTCCATTTTTAAAAGTTTTATCTAGGCTTCTCTAAGCCCGTTCGGGGAACGAACCCTATATGGCAAAAGTCAAAATATTAAAATTTTCTCTGCTTCCAGCGTCCACTTTGTAAGTTCCTCAAGAGAACTTTTGTGAACTTTTGCCGCCAGATCGCTTTCCTGAATTCCTCTGGCATCCATACAGCTGCCGCATGCACCCACCGGGATATCTTTAACAGTTAAACCTTTAATCATTCGCTCAATATTATAATATCCCGCAGGGGTATTTTGTCCTGCTTTTGCACAAAGAATGGAATCCCCCATTAAAAAAACTTTTAGTTCCACATAATCTTCCTTTGATAGAGACAAAGCAAGGCGTAAAGCATTATAAGCTCTTTCTGTCCCATATGGCGGGTCGTTAATAATAATTAGTATCTTCATTTTCAATTACCTTCTTTATTAAAAATTATATCTAATATTCATATAGATATTGTCGTTCTTCTCCAATTGGCCGAAAAGAGTATAATCTTTATTCCCTCCAAAGATATTAAACCCCATGGTGAACTCTAATCTGTCATTTACATTGTATTTCATCTCGGGTATTAAAAGAGAATCGTTGCTGTTGGGACTGTAAAAGCCAAATAGAGAAAGCCGCAGTGTTTGATGTTTTAAAAACTGGGTCAGTCTCAAAGTTATCCATTGATTGAATTGATCCTGCTGGGGAAAGCCTGCTGGGAGATTCCTTAAGTAACTATCATAGTTAGACATGCTTTCCGCATAGTATTGAACCCCGATATTTAAGTCCTCAGTGAGAGGTTTTTGATAACCAGCTAAAAACTTCAGTGAGGAGTTTTCGATTGTTGGATTGCTGCCAGCTCTATCATTAAGAGAATCATAATACCCACCTTCAAAACTAAAAATTCCTCCTAATCCCGGACCCTGAGCGGAAAATCCATATATAGCCAAACGCGGATAAGTTAATCTTATAAGTGAAGATGAAGCAAACTGCATCGAAGGAAACAAGTAGAATCCTTTATAGCCGTATAAACTTACATCATAATCCCCTATTGTTTTTGAAAGCTTTAAAGCAAATTGAGAATTTTCAAAGCCGGAAAGAGGCTCCTGGGTTTCTCTTGTCATTGCAGGAAAAGGGTCAAAAACAAAAAACTTTGGCGCTGATGGAAAACGATTTGCTCTAAAAAATGGAATATAAACAAATTCCGCCGAAAAACCCCGTGGGAAAAAATCTAGTTTCAATGCATCAGAACCCAATTTCATATATTCCATAGGCTTTCCGGAGAAGAAAGCTTCATAATCCTTGGGAAAATTATCGTTAATAAAAAGAAGATCCCCTACACCCCATGTAATAATATGTCTTCCAGCTCTTACATCTACAGACTTACCAAGAGAAAAATCAACATACCCTTCTCTAAAATCACCAAAGGTCTTTTTCTGTGTCAGGTCATAAACAATATCCCCTTTAAACATAAGGGAAGCTCCTGCAGGAGGCCGAACAGATAATTCAAGTCTTAATCTTGTTTCTGCCGAAAGCATAGACCCTGCAGGAGCTCCGGGAGGAATTTTTAGTTTTGAAGGTGGGTATTATGATTCTCTTAATGATAGAGCTGGCAGCAATCCAACAATCGAAAACTCCTCACTGAAGTTTTTAGCT
>JAMDEM010000052.1:0-10207 GCA_023486985.1 Bacillota bacterium | reverse complement strand
CCCTTTAAACATAAGGGAAGCTCCTGCAGGAGGCCGAACAGATAATTCAAGTCTTAATCTTGTTTCTGCCGAAAGCATAGACCCTGCAGGAGCTCCGGGAGGATTTTCGCTTCCTATACGGGAAGCAGAGTTTACCTCCAGAAATCCCTTTAAAGTGGTATTTGTTTCTTCTTCGCCAAAGGAGCTTCCAGCAAGGAAAGGAAAAATTAAAAAGAGAAAAAATAAAGAAGATATTAACCTCTTCACTTAATCCACCTCTGGGGAGGATTCTTGAGGTTTCTTTCTGAAAAGAGATCTTCTTCTATGCCAAGATTATAATTAACTTCCTTAAAAGTTACTTCGGTTCTGTGGCCGCTTTTTAAATTTTTCATTGTTCTTCTGGTAACTGTTGGAAATCCCTGAACTGTTTTTATTTCATCGGCTGTAAAAACCTTATAAAGTTCTCCCCTTGAATCGTAATACTCTTCCTTAAGAGGAAGAAAGTTTGTCTTATCAATCCAGGAAATTTTCTTGGTATATTCAGATTCTTCTTTAGGGATACTCTCCACCACATAACAGGCTTTCCCTCCCTGTGCTTCTTCTCTGAGCAGAGTATGAGTATCAAAAATGATATCTCTGCCTGATATATCTTCATAAGTAAAATCGGATCCAATAAAACTTGAGCGTTTATCGTTTGCGGCAATTCTTTTAACCATATTTATTGAAGGTATAAAAAGCCAGCGGCTGGAATCTTTATTCGGATATTTAAATACCATAAAAGTTGTATTTCTTACATCAGCCGGTTCATAAAAATAGATGAAATATCTTTGCTCTTCATTGGGCTCATTTTTCCTTAACATAACCAGATCCCGTATTCTCTGCTGGCCCTGAGGGTTGATAAGTTTCATAAAAACCCTTGCTTTAAAATCCTTACCTGCATAATAAAAAGCCTGCTGGGATTTTTTAATTATCCCCTGTCCTTCACTTTTTGTTGCTGCCAGAAGCGGATTGACTGCTAGAAAAGAAATTAAAATTAAGAAAATTGTTCCCTTTATAAAATGTTTTGTCATAAAAATTCCTCCTTATTATTTTGCTTCGGAATAACCCGCAGTCATCCTGAGCACCGCGAAGAATCTAGTAATTAAACCAGAGATTCTTCACTTCGTTCAGAATGACAAATTCAGCCTTAAAAGCCTCTCCGTGATTATTACTTTGGCACCTCCTTCTTAAAAAGCAAAAACTTGGGGAATAACTTTATTAAAACAGGGAGAAAAACAAGAGTGGTTATTGCAGAAAGAAGCATGGTGGACATGATAAATAAGCCCACAGTAATATACGGCGTCAGGCTGGCAAAAGCCATTACGGAAAAGCCGAGAGCAAAAAGAACGGCATTTCTTATTATGCCTCTTCCCGGGCGGGACACTGTCCAGTAAAGAGTTTCTTCCAGCGGCTCTTGAGTTTCCATGTATCTTCTCTTGAAACGACTTGCAAAATGTATGGCAAAATCAATTGCCATTCCTAAAGTGAGAGTCGAGAGCACTGATATAGGCATATCAAAATCCTTCCCCGTAAAACCAATAAAGCCATAAACCAGAAGAATAGCAAAAATAAGAGGGATAATGCTGATAATCCCCCATCTAAAAGATTTAAATTCCAGAATTAAAATAAAGAGAACCAGTATGGTAGCAAAAATGAAAGTTCTTATCATATCATAAAGCACTTCATCATTCCAGACCATATTAAAATAAGCTATGCCGGCCGGTTTTACTTCCAGTTCCGGCATTGGATGACGTAAGGTATAGTTTTTAGCTATATTTATAACTTCCCGCATGGCAGAGGCATCCCATGTCTTTAATTGCACCCAGATATTTGCCTTTTGAAAAGGATAATCAATTACATTGTTAAGGACGCTTTGCTTTGCCGACATACCAAAGAGAAAAAGATATTGAGATATAACTGTTCCTGAATCAGGAATGGTTTCGTATTCCGGGCTGTCTTTATGTAAAACCCGGTTGATGCGCTTTACATAATCAGCCACTGAAGTAGTTTTTCCAACCAGAGGGCTTTTTTCTACTTCTCTCTGGAGAGACTCCAGGTATTTCATGGCTCCCGGTTTTTTAAAGAAATCCTCTCCCGGGCCGCTTACTATAAGATAACCCAGAGATGTTCCACCCAGTTGGGAGTTAAGAATTGCATCGGCTTTTCGAATTTCACTTTTTTCTTTAAACCAGGAAACCATATTATTGTTAATCCGGATTTTTGCAGTCCCAATAATGGCTAAAGTCAAAAGAACAAGCCCTGCAACAAGAATTAATCCGGCATTTTTAACGCTTAACTCTCCCAGCTTTCTTAAAAATCTGCTGGTTGGATTTTCTTTAATATCTTCTTTTTGAGAAATCTTTAATAAAGTCTTATCCTTCATCATTGAAAGAACTGCCGGAATCAAGGTAAAACTCATAAGCCTTATAACCAGAGTTCCAAAAGCTATAAAAATACCGAATACTTTAACGGGAATAATATGGCCAAAAGCAAGGCAGGCAAAGCCGGCTGCTGTTGCCATAGCAGTAGCCGATACCGGAGCGCCCACTACTTTCATGGTATCAATAATAGCCGGCTTCTTTTCCTTCAACTCACGAAAACGAAAACAAAACTCATTAAAAATATGGATGCTGTCGGTACTTATTGACATTAAAAAGACCGGAATCATGGAACTCATTATATGCACCGGAAATTTAAGGCCGATTAAAAGTCCCATACTCCAGATAATGCTTATCATTGCAATGCTCATATTTAAAATAACCATGTTAAAATTTCTAAACATGATAAAGAGAGCGATAAACATTAACATGCCAGCCAGGGGAGAAAATACAGCCATCTGGGTAAACATCTGCGCGCCAAAAGTGTCTCTGGCGACAGGATCCCCGGCTATATAATACTCTTCAGCGCCGCCTGATTTCCGGACCAATTTTTTAAGTTGATCGGCAATTACTTTTCCATTTGCTCCTTCTTCTAATGGAACATATATAGCAGTTGTTGTTCCATCCTTTGAAATAAGACGATCTACGAGAAGCGGGTTGTTATAAAGAGAGCTTTTAAAGACTTCCATTTCTTCTTGAGTTTGAGGAATCTTCTGCAGTAAAGGAAGAACCTGTAAATCGTTATTTTGCGCAAAAACATTGTCAGCAGTGGTAAAGCTTGTTACATCCCTGACAGCCACTCCTTTCATTTTAAGGATTTCACCGGTAAGTTTTGTTATATTTTCCAGTGTATCTTTGTTAAAAATTCCATCTTTATTGTAGATTCCCAAAACAATGGTATCAGGATAAAGACCAAACCATTTTTCCACCTGATCGTTATAAACTCTGACAGGAGAAGTGGCTGGCAGCATGTGTTTCGGGTCTGTATCTATGGTGGCTTTAGGAAATTGCAAGCCAAACAAGAGGCTTAAAAGCAAGGTAATAAAGATTATCAGTCTGGGATGATTAACGGAAAATTCTACCAGTTTATTTTGAATCATAAGACTCCTTTCTTTTTCTCTTTATATCGTAATTGCGAATATTTGAAACTTATTCTCAAAAAAATATCAGGTCATTTATTATAAGCTTTGCTTAAATCCTTTAGAAGCCTGCCCTGGCTTTTGAACTGCTCAAAAAGAACTTCTCGCATCAAATTGCAAGCCTGTAAAATCTTGGGATTGCTAATCTTATAAAAAATAGTCTGCCCCTCTCTTCTTGTAGTTACAACTCCTCTTTGCCTCAAAACAAAAAGATGCTGGGAAAGATTGGCTTCCCTGATTTCCATCTGCTGCATAACCTCACCTACCGACAATTCCCTGCCGCCCAGTATATTTAATATCTCCAGCCTTTTGGGATGAGAAAAAACCTTGCAGATTTCAGCATGTCTTTGGAAAACTTCGTTTTTCATAAATACTTGATTCACTACTTTCGAATATTTGAAACTATAATAACAAAAACATTAAAATCTGTCAACTCTCATGCAGCTGCGTCAATGCTATTTATTGCACGGTGGCTTTTCTTTCCACCTTCCCCCATCCGACAATTTTACCGCGGATGGCTGCAAGAACCGATTTTACTGCAATGTAATACATTAACTGCCGGTAAAAGAATCTCTGGAAAAACAGCCATACAAGAAGTTTCCAGTCCTCTTTCCGTTCGAGAATAAAAGCAATAACAGAGCCGAAAAAATCCAGTGCAAGAAAAAGAGCATAATAAAAAAGGATGATTTTTAAAGAATCGGCGTTATAACCCAGGGGATGCTGGGATTTCTGCCAGAGCATTTCAAGCAATGACCCTGCCATTACCAGATCAATTACAGGTGAAATAAGGGGGAAAAATATCTGGAAAATAAAAACATTGGGAATGGCAAACATCCCCAGTGCCCCGTATCTGGGACGCAAGAGCGTATCAAGATGCTTCCATACCGCCTGAAGGCTTCCGAACATCCATCTGAATCTCTGCCTTAAGAAACCTTTAATAGTATCCGGGGCTTCAGTCATTGCAATAGCTTCGTCTTCATAATTAATTTTTTTGCCGGTTTTTAAAATTGTGAGTGTAAGGTCCGCATCTTCGGCAAGGGTATCACCTGAAAAACCGCCTGCCTTTAAAATAAGCTCGCGCCGCCACGCTCCAACCGCTCCAGGAATAACAGTGATGCAGTTTAAAGCATCAAAGGCGCGCCGGTCAAGATTCTGGCTGGTAATATACTCAACCGCCTGCAAATTGGTAAGAAGATTTATACGGTTTCCAACTTTTGCGTTTCCTGCAACCGCTCCGACCCCGGGATTTTCAAAGTGACGCACCAGCTTGCTGATGGTATCAGGCAGAAAAATTGTATCTGCATCCAGGGCAATAATAATTTCCGCCCCTGTTTTTTCAATGCCATAGTTAAGGGCATCTGCCTTGCCTCCATTTGGCTTCGTGTATGAGCGCACCCTGGGATTTCCGGCAAAAGCATTAACAAGGCTTTGATAAGTTCCATCGTTTGAGCCGTCGTCAACGGCAATTATGTCAAACTTTGGATAGGACGATTCCAGCAGGGCATTAACAGTCTTTACAACAACCTTTTCCTCGTTGTAAGCGGGCACCACAATACTTACCGAAGGAAGATAATCGCCGGAGTATTTCGTATGGCGCTCCTGCCACCACTCGCTCACTGCCAGGGCGCCGATAAATAAAAACCTTAAAATTCCAAGCAGAATACCGATAAAAAACAAGTACGAAAAAATTAATCTGGCATATTTAATTATTACGAAAGTGGCATAATCAAAGTCGGTAAAAATCCATTCACTTTTAGCAGCCGGGGGCATTACTTTATCACGTGAAATGCCAAGCAGGTTTGAAACCGGAACAATCTCAAAACCTTTTGCCCGCAGTCCTTCAATAATCTTCGGGAGTGCTTCCACTGTTTCTGAGCGGTCTCCTCCGCCGTCGTGCAGCAAAACAATATTGCCAATGCCTCTTTCCGCTTCGTCAATAGTTTCCTGGACAATTTTGTCAACCCCCGGCTTCTTCCAGTCGCCTGGATCAATCTGCATCCCGATAGTGTAATATCCAAGAGCGCTTGTGTAGACAAGCGGTTTAACCTGCGCAGGCGTTTCAGGCTCAACATCCTCGGCATAAGGAGGACGGAACATTAAAGGATGAATTCCCAACCGGCTCTCAAACAGGCGCTCAGTTGCATTAATTTCAAGCCTGAGCTGTCTCGGTGAGATAATTGCAATATTGGGATGAGTAAAGGTATGATTGCCGATTTCATGTCCTTCATTAACAATGCGCGAAAGCAGCGACGAATTAAGATCAGCGTTTAAACCAACCACAAAAAATGTAGCCGGTGCATGATAGCTTTTTAGCACATCAAGAATCTGCGGAGTATAGGTATTATCAGGACCGTCATCAAAGGTAAGGGCGATTTTCTTCTTGTAGTATCCTCCCCACCGCGTAATAATATAGGGCGATGGATAAGAAAGCAGATGCTCGCCTGTGATTAAATTCTTTTTTTCATTGAATGTAATTTGTCTTTCACCGTAGCCTGGCGTTGCTGTAACCTTGAGGATTTCACCTTTTCCTTCATAATCAAGATCGTAGCCGTAATGAAGAATCTTCAGGCCTTCAGCCACCGAGCGGTCCAGCTTTACCCGGTTGTCAAAAACCTGCCATATGGAGGGATCTTCAGCGCCAAGCCTCCAGAGGGCATAGCCGTGAGGCTTATAACGCTGTCCTACAACTATCTGGTTAAAAGCAGTAACAGCATCAAGAAACCAGACATAATGAAGCTTATCTTTTTCATCATAATAGTCAAAGGTGGGATTAAAAACATCTGAATCAAATGTTATTTCTCCCTCGGATTCACGGGCAATTCTTACGGCTTCCTGAAAAGAAACCGGCAGACCGTTTTCTTCGTTTCCCTTCCAGTCGTAGCCGTAATTGCCGATTGCAATAATGCACTTTGAAGGATCAATCTCGGAAAAACGGCTTTTTAAGCCGTCTTCATACCACTCCTGTGAAGCAACGGGACCAGCCAGGCTAGTGCCCCAGTGCTCATCAAAAGCCATAATTATCATATAATCGCAAAACTGTGAAAGAGCTTTATAATTAAACGCCTGGTCGGCGATCGGCACAACCTGAATAACTTCATATCCCAGAGGATGAAACCTGGCATAAATTTCTCTCATAAATACTTTAAGCGCCGGCTGGCTCTTCTCCGGAACACTTTCAAAATCAACGCAAATGCCAGAAAAACCTTTGCTCTGAATAACCTGAAGAAGATTATCAATTGTACGCCTGCACGCCCCGGGATCAAAAAGCATTTTTGTGAGTTTTCCGCTTTCCCATTCCATTGTCTGGTTATTAAAGTTATTAACCAGCGGCAAAATTTTCAGAGCCGGACGGTTCTGGCGTATATAAGAAATTACAATATTCTGCCTTGCCGGATCATCAAGAATTATTGAGCCGTCTCCCCCTTCAAGGTGAATCCATTCAGGAGCAAGGATGTCAAGCCGGAAAATATTTTCTTTCAGAGAGGTAAAACTTGTATCATCCCAGTTAACAAAAAAACCGATAAGCTCCGATTGGAATGATTTTGGCGGTACGTTCCTTGAAGGCTGGGGGATTGGCGGACTGGCAATGGTTCGTATTAATCCCCTCTTCGCCCGCTGGAAAAGATGCTCCCGGTGGGTTGCAAACCATGGTTTCCGCTTTGGTGGCAGTAAATGGCGCACCTCGGGCAGTGTGCCTGCAGACTTTAAGCCAAGGCTCGGAAGAACCGGATTAATAAGAATGCTGATAATTGCAACCACAAAAATAATAGAAAGAACGGCGCTTATTAATTCCAGAGCACCTTTAAAATGCCGCCAGCGCTTATAGCCCGGATCATAAAATACAGGAGGACGATTTACCATGATTTATGTGGTAATCTTACCATAAATTATGCTTCTTATAAACTCCCTGCATCTGCGGGGTATTCCGATCGCAAAATAAGCAAAGCTTGTTTTCTCACGTTATTTCGTGGGCGTGCGCCTGTGATGTTAATAGTTCGAAAATAAGCTGCCACGGATAAATCCTTTGGCATCCTCAGGCTTCGCCTTCGGCAAGCTTGTTTTCTCACGTTATTTCGTGGGCGTGCGCCTGTGATGTTAATAGTTCGAAAATAAAGATAGCTTTATTGACTCCTAAATATTCTTCTGGTAAACTATTTGCTATGAGAATGATTTTTAATTTACTTTTGAATAGTCTTGCTATTTTTGTGGTCTCTTACATCCTTCCCGGAGTAAAAGTTGAAAGTTTCTGGATCGCCGTGATTGTGGCAGTAGTGCTGGGAGTTATTAATGTAATTTTAAAGCCTATACTTATTATTTTAACATTGCCTATTAATATTCTTACTTTCGGATTATTTACTATCGTTATTAACGGCTTTCTAATTATCCTTGCAGGTAAAATTGTTCCGGGATTTATGGTGAAGAGCTTCTGGTGGGCGGTGCTCTTTAGCATCTTAATTTCTATTGTAAGTTCATTCCTGCACAGCCTGTCACGGGAAGGAAGTTATTAACTTTATTTCTTCAGATTCAGGACAATTACTGCCACATCATCCACAAGCCTGCCGCCTGCAAAATCTTTTGCTTCCTTTACAATACGATCAGCAAGCTCCTGCGCATTCATGGTCATCTTGTATTCGGAAGCAACGCGCCATATCCCCTCTTCGCCAAACATCGTTCCGTCTGAGCGCGCATCAGTTAATCCATCCGTATAAAGGATAAGAGACTGCCCTTTTTTAATCTCCACAAGTGTATCGGTGTATTTCGTATCGCTAAATGCTCCCAGAGGCAGTCCATAACCTCCCTTGGGCAGAACACAGTCTCCGTTGCAGATAAACGCATGGGGATGAGCGGCGCTGGCTATCCTTATCAAGCCTGATTTCACATCCAGCAGTATAAAAAGAAGGGTTACAAACTCCTCCGCACCTGTTGAGGAATTAAGAACTTCGTTCACTCTTGTAAGCACGTCCCCGGGTGAATTATTCTCATACGCAAACGCCCGGACTGTGTTTTTTGCTATGGAAGTTAGGGTTGCAGCTTCAATGCCCTTGCCGGACACATCCCCTATGACAACACCTGTTTTCCCATCTGCAAATTCAATAAAATCAAAGAAATCGCCGCCAACCTCGGCAGCTTCAGAAAGTGCCGGTTCATACGCCACGCCTATCTCAAACCCCGGAATCACGGGGGCTCTGCCAAGAAGGCTTTTCTGTAAGACCTCGGCAATATCCCGCTCTCTTTCAAAAAGCCGGGCATTTTCTATAGCCGTTCCTATCTGGTTGCCAATCGCCGAAAGAAGATCAAAATCTCTTTCCGCAAACTGCCTTCTGTGTTTTGTGCCGATTGCCATTGCGCCGATAATTTTGCCTCTGACTTTAACCAGAGCGCATATACCGTTTATAATTTCTGAGCCAGGCACACTTAAATCTGACCGGTCAGTCCCTGCTTTTGCCATAGGAATAAAGCTTTCTGCCGCCTTGTCTTTAATATCATCCCTCAGCCTTATAACTGAAAATCTTTCCAAATACTCTTCGCCTACTCCCCGGTGGGTGAATAGCTTCAGTGTCATTGATTCTTCGTCTATGAGATAAAATGTAATAGCATCTGCTTCAAGGAGCTGCAGTACCTTATCAACCGCCTGCTCAATCAGCTTTTTAAAATTAAGAGTTTGCGCCACTACAGCTGATATTTCGCTTAAAATTTGAAGCTCTTTATTTCTTCTTATTATTTCCTGAAATAACCGGGTGTTTTCCACTGCTGCAGCCACCTGCGAGGCAAATATATCCATAAGCTCCATTTCTCTTGCGCTGAAGCTGCTGGTCTTTACAACAGATGAAAACATTCCAAGAACTCCTATCGTCTTTTCACCTATAATAAGCGGGAGCTGGATAACAGACTTGATACCGAAACGGGAAGCTAATTCCTTGCCAATAAAAGTGGGCTCTGCCTGCACATCCGGCACAGCTGCCGCCTTGCCTGTCTGGAATACTTTCCCGGCTACGCCGTTTCCCGGCCGGAAAGTCACCCTGGAAAACTCTTCGGCGCCCGGTCCCGACCACATAAAAGTTTCAAGACGTTCGGTTTCTTTGTCGAATATCAGGATCCACACAGCAATTGCTCCAAATATCCGCTCCATGGCTCCAGCGATAGCAGTTTTAACCCCCTCAATTTCCACGGAGCTTGTTAATAAATGTCCTGTTTCAGCAACGCCCGACAAGCCTTCAATATAATTTTTCAGGTTTAATCTGGTTTCATCAAGGGAGCGCGCCACATCTTCCACTTCATCGCCAGTTTTTAAAAATACAGGTTCTTCAAACCGCCCCTCCCCGACTAACCTTGCTTTGTCAACGAGAGCCGAAAGAGAACCGATAATCCGGCGCGCCACAAGAAAACTTACTGCCAGTGCTATTAAAGCAATAACAGTAGTTATTGCACCGGCAATTACTATATCACGCCTAAGAGGGCCAACCGCTTTATCAACATTTATCAGCGATCCTGATGCCCAGCCCAGATCTTGAATCGGAACTTCAGCTCCAACTCTTATAATGCCGGTTTTGGGAAAAACGAAATCCCTGTTTAATGCGTCTTTCCCTGAAAGAGCAGTTCTGATAAAATCATAATTGCCCCAAAATGCCATTTCTTTCGCCATATCAGGAAACTCGCTGATAAATGTTGATA
>JAMDEM010000095.1 GCA_023486985.1 Bacillota bacterium | reverse complement strand
GATCTGTTGCCGCAGCCAAAAGAGGCGTAAAGGTCAGGGTTATTCTTGATCAAAGCCCGGACAGATTCAGAAAAGGAGAAACTCACAATCAGCAGATTGCCGGCTACCTGAAAGCCAATGGAGTTGAGGTTTTAACTTATCCTCCGAACCATGTAAACATTGATCATGTGAAGCTTCTTATCGCAGACGATAATAAGGCGCTCATCGGCGGAATGAACTGGGGAGCTCATTCGCCTGACAACAAAGACGCCGATGTTTTAATTAAAGGAAATGAAGCGGCGGAGCTGAAGAGAGATATCTTTAACAAAGATGTAAAGTATGCGGGAGGGAAGCCCGACAATACCGTGGTGGGACCTGTAAAAGACGACAATATCAAGGTTCTCACAACATCCCCGAAAGACGAAGAAGGCGGAGCTCATGCCATCAGGGAAACACTCCTTTCCGATATTAACGGCGCCCGGAAAAATATATATGCCGAAATGTTCACCTTAACAGACTCCGAAGTTGTAAACTCCTTGATAACAGCTCATAACAGAGGAGTGGATGTTAAAGTTATTCTTGATCCCAACCAGCACAGTACAAACCAGAAGTCTTATGATGCCCTTAAAGCAGCCGGTGTGCCGGTAAAGTGGTATAATGTAAACGCAAGCACTAAACAAAAACTTCATGCAAAATGGGGAGTCTTTGACGACAACAAGACTTTGCTTGGAAGCGCCAACTGGACAGCCCAGGGCTTGAGCACGGCAAAAAACAACCGGGCAAATCATGAAGCAGACGTTGAAGTCAATGATAAAGCCGCTAATGCCGTCTTTACAAAAACTTTTGCCGCTGACTGGAACAACAGCTCTGACAATCTTCCACAAGGTCTGCCCGGGCCAAGTTTCTAAGATTTTATCAAAATCAGCAAAATAAACTACCCTGCAGCAAACTGCAGGGTAGTTTATTTTTACAGGCAGATTAAAGGATAAGACATAAATTCGTTAAAGTATTTAATTAAATGTTAAAACAATCAAAAATCAGGGTATATAATTAAAAAAATGATAAGGACGGCGTTATGAAAGCAGTAATACTTGTCGGCGGGGAGGGCACGAGACTGCGCCCGCTTACCTACGACATACCGAAACCCATGGTTCCTATATTGAACAAGCCTTTTATGGAGCACATGCTTGATCTTTTGAAAAAGCATGGGATAAAAGAGGTGGTTTTTTCTTCGGGCTACAAAGTAGAAGCCTTCATGGAACACTTTTTCAACGGGGAAAAACTTGGATTGAAGCTTGATTATGTGGTGGAGGAGTTTCCCCTTGGAACAGCCGGCGCGGTAAAAAATGTGGAAAAATTTATTGATGGCACTTTTCTTGTTTTTAACGGCGACATTTTAACCGATGCTGATTTAACCTCTCTTATCAAATACCACCGTGAAAAAAAAGGCATTGCCACCTTGACTTTAACTCCCGTTGATAACCCGACAATTTACGGCGTAATTGAAACCGACCAAAATAACCGGATCCAAAAATTTATTGAAAAACCTTCATGGGACAGGGTAACTTCCAACTATATCAATGCCGGCATTTATGTTCTTGAGCCGGTAATCTTCAAGGAAATGAAGCCTGATAAGAACTATTCCTTTGAAAGGCAGATTTATCCGGATTTGCTGGAAAGAGGAGACCTGCTGTTTGCTTATAAAACCGGGGCGTACTGGCTTGACATCGGAAGCCCCGAAAAATATATGAAGGCAAATCAGGATGCGCTCCTCGGCAATATCAAACTTGAAACACATCTTAAAAGAGAAGGCAGCGGCATTCTTCTGGGAGATAGTTCAAGCATTGGCTCAAAAGCTTCACTTGAGCCTCCTATTGCAATCGGGAAAAATTGTGTAATCAGCAAGGGTGCTCAAATCGGAAAACTCTCGGTAATTGGAAATAGCTGCAAAATAGAATCCGGCGCAGTTGTAAAATCTTCCATTGTCTGGGACAACACAATTGTTGAAAAATCAGCGCGTCTTGAAAACTGCATTATCGGAAGAAACTGTCTGATAGGAGAAGAGGCTGTAATTGAATCAGGCGCTATAATCGCCAGCTCCACCAAAATTGAACCTGGAAAAGTAATAGAATCCGGTGTAAAAGTTGGTTAATTAGGAGGGGATATCAATGAATAAATCTTTCTTTGGCGGAATTCTTCTGGGTCTTTCAATCGGCTTCGGCTCCCGGTATATAAAAAAACTTGATGCTGTAAATCTGCCGGGAAAAGATTTGAACAACTTAAAAAACAAAGGGTGCGCCTGTATATATGAGATACTCCTGGAACTCATGAAAACAAGCAGGGCTTTTCTTGACAAAGGAATAGATAAAATACAAAACCATGTTACAGTACACCCGGCAAATCAAAAATTTCTTCCCGAGCTTCAAAGAAAAACAATGGAAAAGGTAATGTCCGCAATTACAAAAGATCCAAGGCTTAAGAACCTGAGAATTAAAGTTGATTCCATAGGCGGAGTTATCCATCTTACCGGCGAGGTTTCTTCCATTGAGGAAAAAGCCATAGCGGAAGACATTGTAAAGGAAGTAACCGGAGCTCAGTTAATCGTAAATGAATGCACCCTGAATTAATGTGTTGTCCCTGACAGTTTTTTGCACTGCCGTTGCGGGACCGCGGAAGCCCGGCGTGAGGGGGGTAACCGCCCTGAAAAGGTGGGTGGGCAATCTGACAGGCTGGAAACCTGTGCTCCTGTTGAATTGCAGCGCTGCAACCCTGGGTTTTAATGATAACCTGAAAAAATCACCTGTGGGCGATACGATAGAAAGGAATTAAGAATGGATTACGGTCACTTTTCCGACGATGGCAAAGAGTATGTTATAACAAGGGCTGACACGCCTGTGCCGTGGATAAACTATCTTTTCAACAACAAATACTGCGCCCTTGTTTCTCAGACAGGAGGGGGATATTCCTTCTTCACGGGATCGGGCTATGACAGGATATTAAGAGCCTTTCCCGGTGATATGGTGCAGAAAGACAGGCCCGGAAGATATATTTACATTCGCGACAACGATACCGGAGAATACTGGAGCCTTAACTGGCAGCCTGTTCAGGCAAAACCTGATTTCTGGGAGTGCCGCCACGGTCTTGGTTTCACGGAAATAGAAACAAGATATGACAACATAGAAGGAAAGATTACCTATTTCGTTCCCCGCCGCGACAATCTGGAAGTATGGAAAGTTAGAATAAAAAATGCAGGTAAAAACAAAAGAAATCTTTCAATCTTTCCTTTCGTTGAATGGTGTCTTTCCAGCTATATGCCGGATCTGGTGGAAAGATCCTTTCACAATCTTTTCAACGAATTAAGATATGAAGACGGCATAATACTTGCAACAAAGCGCTACTGGCCCCTCGTTTCCTTTGAGTCTGAAGTGACACCAAACCTTAAATGGGATAAACTTGCATTCATGTCCGCCAGTTTTAGAATTGACGGCTATGAAACAGAGCGTGCTAATTTCCTGGGTAGATACCGGGACTGGCAGAATCCTCTTGCCGTGGAAAAGGGAATTCTTACCAACACCACCGGCGAGGGTTTTGACTCTGTTGGAGTTCTTCAGCATAACACCGAACTTGCCGCTGGGGAAGAACTTTCATTTCAAGTAATCGTGGGAGTATCATCACATACCGGACTGATAAAAGAAGCGGTGCAAAAATACCGCGATGAAAAAACATGCGAAGTTGAATTATACAGAGTTAAAAGACACCTGGAGGGATATCTGGATCAGCTTACCGTTGAAACGCCTGATAAAGATTTCAACCTTTCAGCCAATATCTGGAACAAATATCAGGCATTGGTAACAGCCAACTGGTCAAGGATGGCGTCATATTATATCGGCGGCGGGTCTATGCTGGGGTTCCGGGACACCGCTCAGGACATTCTGGGAATCCTGCCCAACGATATCTTATTTGCCAAAAGCAGAACCCAATCCATCATCGAGCATCAATTCCACGACGGGGGATGCATCCACAACTGGGATCCCCTCACCAACCTTGGACCAAGAACCAATCATTCCGATGATGCTCTATGGCTTGTAATGTGCATACTTAATTATCTCAAGGAAACAGGGGACATCAATTTCCTTAATCAAACAATAAATTATTATGACAGGGGAAAAGATTCCGTTTATAACCATATGTTAAGAGGCATTGAGTATTCTCTTGGCAAAAGAAGCCCCAGGAAACTTTCACTCATGATGGCAGCCGACTGGAATGACGGCTTTAATTTTGTAGGCATCCACGGCAAGGGCGAAAGCACAATGGCAACTGAATTCCTGGGCTGGATGCTGAAAGAGGTATCACAGCTTCTCAGCCTTATTGGAGAGAAGAATCAGGCAGAAAAATATGTGCAGGAATACCGCAGTCTTAAAGAACAGTTTAACCGTCACTGCTGGGATGGGCACTGGTACTGGAGGGCAAACAGAGACGACGGTCATTTAATCGGAAGCCATAAAAACAAGGAAGGAAAAATACACATCAATGCCCAGACCTGGGCAGTCATGTCCGGCCTTGCCACCGAAGAGCGCGCTGTAACATGCATGGATTCTTTAAAGCAGGAGCTTAACACTGAGTACGGGCCGTGTATTTTCAGACCTGCCTATACCGAACCCGACCCAAGCATCGGAATAATCACAAGATTTTCGCCCGGAACAAAGGAAAATGCAACAATCTTCAATCACCCGGTCTGCTGGGCGATAATTGCAGAGTGTATTTTGAAACATGCCGATACAGCTTACAGCTACTGGAAAAAAACTTCTTTTATCACCAGGGGGAAAAAGCCGGAAATATATTATGCAGAACCTTATGTTTATGCAGAATATGTCTATGGTCCGGATCATCCCAATTTCGGCAGGGGAGAATTTACCTGGACCACCGGAACCGCCGCCTGGATGTGGAGAACCTGCATAGACTGGATACTTGGCATAAGACCTGAGCTTGAAGGACTTAAAATTGACCCCTGCATTCCTAAATCATGGAAGGGATATAAAGTGAAGCGCAATTTCAGAAATGCCATCTACGAAATCACCGTAAAAAATCCTGAAAAAGCAAGCCATGGAGTTTTAGAAATAAAAGCCGACAAAGAAATAATCGAAGGAAATGTCCTACCTAATTTTTCAGACGGAAAAGTCCACAAAATTGATGTGATACTGGGAAAGAAGGTGCGTTCCGACTGAACCAGCGTGAGCGTGATGGGCACCCGTCCCGAAGGGATGGGTTGAATACCCGCCCCTGAGTGGGCGGGTGTCGGCGATAGCAAAGCGGAAGATATAGAAAGGAAAAAATGTCTAAAAGATTTGATTATGTTCTTACGGGAACCTATCCTCCCCGTGAATGTGGCATTGCCACTTTCACGCGCGACACCCGTTCTTCAATCGAGATGCACCGGCAAGGGTCCACTGCGGTAATTGCCATAAGTGACGGCTCTTATTCCTATCCGCCTGAAGTCTTTGCCGAGATACCGCAGCAGGATGCGGAAAGTTACAAAAAAACAGCCGGAATGCTAAACTCAATGGAAATAAAGAAAGTGCTTATCCAGCATGAATATGGAATTTTTGG
The DNA here is from genome assembly GCA_023486985.1 of Bacillota bacterium. GTDB lineage: Bacteria > Vulcanimicrobiota > JAMDEM01 > JAMDEM01 > JAMDEM01 > JAMDEM01. The sequence continues at coordinate 12,255 of JAMDEM010000095.1, read as the reverse complement.
AGGAAAAGAAGGGGAATACCTGCTGGAATTTTTAAGAGAGCTTAAAAAACCTGTAATAGCATCGCTCCATACTATTCTCCCCCTGCCCTCCAAAGAACAAAAATTTATTTTACAGGAACTTGGAAAACATTCTGAATTCCTTGTTGTTCTTAACAGCATTGCCATCAAAATGCTGGACCTTGAATACGATATGGATATTTCAAAAATAAAATTAATCCACCACGGCGCTCCGGATGTGCCTTTCACCGACCCAAACGATGTAAAGCCCTCGCTGGGACTTGCCGGAAAGAAAGTTATTTCAACCTTCGGGCTTTTAAACACAGACAAGGGAATAGAATACATGATTCATGCAATGCCCGACATAGTTGCCGAACATCCCGATGCGATTTACATGATACTGGGTGCAAGTCATCCTGCGGCGGTAAAATATTACGGGGGAGATTTTTACCGGGAAAAACTTGAAAATATAGTAAAGATACTTAACCTGACCGACCATGTAAAATTTGTTAACCGCTACCTTTCGCAGAATGAACTTGTAAATTTCCTCCTTGCCACAGATGTTTATGTAACACCTTATCTAAACCCAAACCAGATTGTAAGCGGAACTCTGGCTTACGCCGCCGCTTGTGGAAAAGCTATAGTATCAACACCTTATCTTTACGCCGAAGAAATCCTTGCTCACCGGAGAGGTTTTCTTGTGGATTTCAAGGACTTAGAAGGGCTTGGCAGGATTATCAGAAAACTTCTGAAAAACAATGACCTTAGAAACGAAATTTCCCTCCGGACTTACCAGTTTGGCAGAAGTTTAATCTGGGAAAATGTGGGCAGAGAATACGTAAAACTCTTAGAAGCAAGGCAGCCGTAGGAAATTTTATGAAAAAAAATCTTTATGAAAAAATAAAAAGCTTCCCTCCTCCAAATTTAAAACATCTTATTTATCTTACCGACGATACCGGCATAATACAGCATGCCAAATACGGCATACCTGACAAGGCAAGCGGCTACTGTATTGATGACAACTCAAGAGCCTTAATCGTAATATTAAGGTACCTTGAATTGATGGGTAATGACCCTTCAATTGATTTTAAAAAACTAATAAACATATATTTAAGCTACATGCTTCTTTCCCAGAAAGAAGACGGTCAATTCCACAACTTCATGAGCTACGACAGAAACTTTCTTGACGAAGTAGGCTCTGAGGATTCCTTCGGCAGGACCATCTGGACTCTGGGGAATCTTTTTTCTTCAAATTCAAACAGCAACTACAGGAAGCTCGCTCAATTTATATGGGAAAAAGCCAATCCCTGGGCTGAGAAAATTCATTCCACAAGAGCAATCTCTTACTGTCTTCTCGGCCTTTCCCGCAACCCGGAAAACCTTGAACAGATAAAACTCCTCTCATCGCATCTTGAGGAGGCTTACCAAAAAAATTCCAGTCCCGGCTGGGAATGGTACGAGCCTTACCTTACATACGCCAATGCCAAAATCCCTGAAGCCCTTCTTAATGTTTATCAGTTGACAGGAAACAAAAAAACCCTGAGTACAGCGGCTGAATCCCTTGATTTTCTTGAATCAGCCATATTTGAAAATGGGATATTAAGATTAATCGGCAACAAGGGCTGGTATATGAAGGGAGGCAAAAAAGCCTTCTTTGATGAACAGCCCATTGATGCATCCTCTGCGGTGGAAGCTTTTGCCCTGGCATATTCCATAACTGGAAGAGAAGATTATCTTGAGAAAGCAATAACCGCCATGGAGTGGTTTTACGGAAAAAATATCATCGGAGTAAATCTTGTTGAGAGTGAAAACGGCGCCTGCTGTGACGGATTTTCATCAGATGGCGCAAACCACAACCAGGGCGCAGAATCCACCATTAAATACCTCCTTGCCAGGCTGGCGATTAAAAAACTTGCTAAAGACGAAGAATCAAACATTCCTAAATTGGTCTAACACAACAGAAAAACAAGGTTGACATTCAATCTATATTAATATAAAATTGCTTCTATATACTATAAGTAATTGAGGAGAATCTTTAAATGCCCGAACTTAGAAAAGACCCTATAACCAGCCGGTGGGTCATTATAGCCACTGAAAGAGGAAAGCGCCCTCATGATTTCAAGAAGTCCGAGGAGCAAATTGTTCAGGTGGGAATCTGCCAGCTCTGCCCAGGCAATGAGCATATGACGCCTGATGAAATTGCTGTTTACAGGGAGCCGGGAACTGCTCCCAACACACAGGGCTGGTGGACCAGAGTGGTGCCCAACAAATTTCCAGCCCTTTCCACAGAAGGCGACCTTAACCGGAGCGGCGTTGGTATGTATGATATGATGAACGGAGTTGGAGCACACGAAGTAATAATTGAAAGCCCCGAGCACGATAAACCCATATCCCATTTAAGTGAAAAACAGGTAGAAGAGATTTTATGGATTTACCGGGATAGATTCATGGCTCTTCAGAGAGACCCCAGGCTTAAATATATTCTTATTTTCAAAAATCACGGCAGGGCGGCCGGTGCATCACTTGAACACCCTCACTCCCAGCTTATTGCCACCCCGGTAGTGCCAAAAAGGATAATGGAAGAGCTGGAGGGAAGCCGGGATTATTATCATTTCAAGGAAAGATGCGTCTTCTGCGATATCGTAAAACAGGAAACATCCACCAAAGACAGGATAGTAATGGAGAACGCAAGTTTCATTGCCTTTGAAACATATGCTGCCAGATTTCCTTTTGAAACATGGATTCTTCCCAAGAAACATGATTCTTCCTTCCACAACATTGACAAGACACAGATAATGGACCTTGCCAAGATAATGAAAGGAATTCTGTTAAAAATTTACGGCGCTCTTTCTGATCCTCCTTTTAATTATGTTCTGCACACTTCTCCCATTAAGAACGATTGCGCCAATTTTTATCACTGGCATATTGAGATTATCCCCCGCCTTACGGCAGTGGCAGGATTTGAATGGGGAACCGGAATGTATATTAATCCAACCGTCCCCGAGCAGGCAGCCGTGAGCTTAAGGGAAGTTGACATAGAAGCAGCGAGGAGTTAAATGGGCAGGCGTAGAGCTACAAAGCACTCTGAGGGAAACGATTTCTTCTGGCTTAAGGTTATAGTTTTAACCATCGTTGTAATTTTGGGCTCTCTTCTTCTCGGCAACTGGCTTGGGAGATACGCCATAGAGTCTGGAATTTTATCAAAAAAGATGCACATAGAATCAACCGAGTCAAAAACTGAACCTGACGCGGCTGTTGAAACAACGCCGACTGCCGCGCCAAAACCTGTGAACACCCCGCGCAAGCCAAAAACTGAAGCGAAAAGCGCTCCAGTAAAACAAAGTTCTCCAAAAGAGACTGCATCACCTAAAATTATTGAGACTCCAAAGAAAACTCCTGAACAGCCGGCACCTGCCAAAACTGTCGAAAAACCTCCATCAGCTTCTGTTAGTGAAAAAGGATATCTTATTCAAACGGGTGTTTTTTCCAATGAAGATTATGCCAAAGATTTGCAAAATCAGCTGAAATCAGCAGGAAAAGAAGCAGCCATTGAAAAAATCAGTAAAAGCGGAGCGGTTTTTTACCGGGTAAGTGTTGGGAACTATAAAACAAGGGGCGACGCGGAAAAGGATTCAGAAGAGCTTAAAGGCAAAGGCTTTGAAGCCCTTATAATTGAGAGGTAGCTTGCATTTAAATGTTAAAACCTAAAATTGTAATTATTGATGACGATCCCGATCTTCTTATCGTTTTAAGCATTTTCCTGGAAAAGGAAGGCTATGAAGTTCGTACTGCTTCAGACGGGCAGGAAGGCATTGCCCTATGCCGCTCTATTATACCGGATCTTGCAATTATAGATTTAATGATGCCCGGTCTTGACGGCATACAGATTACAAAAAGCTTACGGGAAGACAGATTAACCTATCTCATTCCGATAATAATCCTTACAGCGGCGGATACGCAGTTTCACAAGCTTTCCGGTTTAAAAGCCGGCGCTGATGATTTTATCACCAAGCCATTTGATTTTTCCGAGCTTCACATAAGAATGAAAGGCATTTTGAACCGTTCCTTTCATTCAAAGGCAAGCAACCCCCTCACGGGACTTCCCGGCAATATGGTCATAGGAACCGAAATTTTAAAGAGGCTTAATACAAGTCAAAGATTTGCAGTGTGCTATATAGATTTAAGTTCTTTTAAATCTTACAATGATTACTACGGATTTGAAAAGGGCGACGAAGTAATTAAATTCGTGTCAAAAATCCTACTTGAAATCATTGAACAATACGGCAATTCAAACGACTTTCTGGGACATATCGGCGGGGATGATTTTATCCTTATAACTCATACTGAAAGACTTGACAAGATGTGCTCTGAAATTATTTCAAAATTTGACAGTGAAATTACTTCTTTTTACAAGCCGGAGGATTACGAGAAAGGCTATATTGAAATTTTGAACCGCCAGAAACAGCTCCAGAAATTTCCCATAATGACTCTTGCTATCGGAGTTGCCACCAATGAGTTAAAACGTTACGAAAATCCCCTGGAGCTTTCCGAGACGGTTACGGAACTTAAAAACTATGCCAAAACCCTTGGCAAAAGCAATTTTGTAGTTGACCGAAGGAAGGACTAGCCGGCGGATGCAAGTTTACAGGCTTGAGGATTTTTGCCCCTCTTCTTTATTTTATAATGTTGCCCTGGGGTTTTTTGACGGTGTCCATGCCGGACATCAGGTTCTTTTAAAAAACTGCACCTGCCTTAAAAGTGAAAATACCTTCCCTTCTCTTGCCTTTACTTTCCGTAACCACCCCAGGGCGGTTTTAAATCCTAGATATTCAACTAACCTTTTAACAACTTTTGATGAAAAATGCGCCCTCCTTGAAAAGACTGGAATAGATGTTGTGGTATGGACGGAATTTAACAAAAATTTTTCCGGGAAATCTCCAGAGGCTTTTTTCAACGACATCCTGATTAAAAAACTAAAAGCCGCATCAATATGTGCGGGATACAATTACAGGTTCGGCGCCGGCGGCGAAGGTCATGCCGAAACCTTGAAAAAATTTGGAAAATCAAAAAATTTAAAAGTGGAAATCACTGATGCCGTAAGAATTGATGGAAGACTTGTCAGCAGCACTCATATACGCCATTTAATCACGACCGGGGAGGTTAATGATGCGGCAAAATTTCTGGGAAGATTTTATTCCTTTTCAAATACAGTAAAAAAAGGGAAGGGCATTGGAAGAGAACTTGGGATTCATACGGCTAACATCAAGGTCCCGGATGAAAAAGTAAGCCCCAGAAAGGGTGTTTACGCCGTTATCGGAAAAACTGATGACCGCATATTTCAGGGTGCCGCCAATCTTGGAACGGCTCCAACCTTCGGGGAGAAGGAATTCCTGCTGGAAGCTCATTTTCCCGGCATCAAGGAGGATATGTATCATAAACGGCTTGAAATTTCCTTTGTGGCGCGCATAAGGGATGAAAAAAAATTTCCTTCCCCCGGGCTGCTTCTGGCACAGATAAGAGAAGATTTAGAAACCGCCTTGAAAATATTAAATGAAAAATATGCCCGGGTCTAAAAAAACTCCTATCCAGTTTGTTGAAATTCCAATCCCTCATTATATCAAGGATTCAAAAAAAGAAATCCACGGCTGGTATTCGCCTTTAAAACCTTACGGGCGGCGGGACTGCACATCGGAACGGCTTCTCCTGAATCCTTACCATGGCTGCATCCATAACTGCTTTTTCTGTTATGCCAGGGCATTCTGGCTTAAAGGAAAAGAAATCGTTGTTTTTAAAGATTTTCATAAAAATGCAGCTCTCCAGCTTGATAAATTATCCATTGCAAGCTGCGGCTATCTTTCCCCGGTAACCGACCCATTCCAGCCGGTTGATAAAATTTACAACCTGAGCCGCCTTATCATTGAGGAGTTTATCAGCCGGAATATCCCTGTGGAGTTTATTACAAAGGGAGCTGTTGATATTGAAATTCTTGAGATAATAAAAAAGCAAAAACATTCTTTTGGCCAGGTCTCAATTCTTACTCTTGATGAGAACCTGAGAAAAATGCTGACCCCCGGCGGCGCGAGAACTTCCGCCCTTTTCGAAAATCTGGAAAAGATGAAAACTCTAGATATTTTTGGCGTAATGAGAATTGATCCCATCCTTCCATTCATCAATGACGACATGAAAGAGCTTGAAGAACTAATTCACATGGGAGTTAAATCCGGCGCAAAACATATAATAGCAAGCTGTCTTGATATACCGTTTAAAATTAAAAATGAAATTTTTGCCGGTGTGGAAAAAATAAGAAAAGACCTTCCTGGCAAATATCATGAGCTTTATTCCGAAAGACTTGGAGCTTGCCTTCATGCATCAATAAACTACCGCCACAGGCTCTTTACAACCCTTAAGAGCATCTGCCGGAGGATGAACGTTACATTTGCTTTATGCATGGAATTTGCCGTCAGGGAAAAAAATAAATCCGGAGAAATAAAGGTGGAAGGCTTAAATAAATATTTTATGACCTCAAATGCCTGCGAGGGCATAGACATACCGCTATATAAAAGAGACGGAGCAACGTTCAAACCTGTAAAAGGATGTGACGGCGCCTGCCTTAAATGCAGTTTCAGCACCTGCGGCGTCCCGGAACTTTCAACCGGCGGCGCCTGGAAGCTGAGAGATTATATCCGCTGGAGCCGTCCGGCAGAGCAGCAGACTTTCAGTAATTTTCGGGCTGAACAGTAACCAACAAATATCCCCTGGCCCCCTTTACTAAAGGGGGATTGAGGGGGATTTATTAAAAGGGGGGGATTTCAGGGGAGAGGGTGTAGCGCCCGTTCCCCGAACGGGCAAAGGTGAGGAGGCAAGCTTGTCATTCTGAGCGGAAGTGAAGAATCTCATTCCCACTCCTATAAATTTCTAATGAGCCGTTTGTGAGTCCTTTATGAGCCCTTTTTATTGTGTCTTTTTTATCTGTTTTGCTGCTTTCAATAGTAGGGAAAACATCCTTCGAAATAGAAGTAGCTTTTATGAGAAATATTTTAAAAATATTTTGTTTTTTTATTATCATATTTGCTTTTTTCCTTGCACCCGCAAGGTCTGAAAAAATTACCAGAAATGCCGTGGGTGAAGCGCCTGCGCCTTATAAGGGGAAAGGAAAAGTTGCACTGGAAAAATTTTTTATTAAAATAAATTTTTCTCCTGAACGCTCACGCGTTGAGGCGGTTTACACTTTTAAAAACAAAGGCAAGAAAAAACTGGTTCTCATGGGTTTTCCTGATATTGAGGCGACTCTCAGGAAAACAAATGATTACAATTTTACCGGACCCCTTGAATTCTTTAACTGCAGGGTTGATGGAAAAACAGTTAAAGTTTACAACTGGAAAAAAGAAGGAGGCAGGGGTGGAAAATTTCCCCTCTGGAAAGTATGGCGCGTTGATTTTAAAAAGGAGCAAAGACGCACCATCCAGACGGTCTTCTGGGTAAAAAACGGCTCTGACAGCTTTGGCCACCGCATCCTTACTTATGAACTCATCAATGCATCCGGCTGGGCAGGAAAAATTTCAAAAGGAGAAATCCTTGTCGTCTTTACCAACATGGTTCCAACCCAGCTAAGAACCCTGGATAATTATTATTTTGACGCACCCTGTGAAATAATCACCACTGCTGGCTTTTCCTTCGAAAAAACCAACATCATAAAATGGGGTTATAAAAATTTTTCGCCCGGGCAGGATTCACCGTCATCCGTAAAGATTGCCACAGTAGGCAGTCAGCTTCTTCCTTTCATGGAAGGCAGGGCCTTTGTCCGGTCGGGTAATTACCAGAAGGCTGTAAACCAGTTTCAATATTATTTCAGCGCGCCGACGCTTCCAGAACTTCCTTACCCAAACTTCTACACACAAACAATGGTGCAGGAATATTGCAGGGCATCTGAAAAAGCCGGCATAAATCCCATTGACTTTTTTGAAACTCAGGCATCAAAAGAAGAGCAGCTGACAAATGTAATGCCGTCAGCTTCGGCAGGCACACCGAAGCCTCCGCCGGAAAATTCCCAAACAGCTTCGATTCCTCTAAGTTATTCTCTTTATCATCTCGCAATTGCCAAAAATATCAGGGGAGACTCAATCGGCGCACTGAAGGCATATGAAAAAATAAAGGAACCTGGTGAGATAATATTTGACGACTACATAAAGCTTTTAATGGGTGAAAAAAAATGGACGGCTGCTGAAAATAAAGCTCTGGAAGAAACCAAAAAATTTCCCGAATACTGGAACGGATATTGCAATCTTGCCTACATCCAGCTTTATTCAGGCAAAAAAGATGAAGCTTTAAAGAGCTTCACGGAGGCTGTCAACAAAGGCAAGGCTTTTCTTTCCGAATACAGTCCTTTAAAGTATTACCCCACTCCTCCTCCTGCCCAGGTAAGAAAGGGGCTTGCTGCAGCATCTCTTAATATGGCGGAAATTTACAAGGATGCAGGAATGAAAGAAGAGGCAAAGAAGATGGAAGAAAATGCAAAATTGCTGGATCCTGCAATTAAGATTCCTAAATAATAGTATCACAAATATGGTAAATAAAGTGCCCTGGTGATAGATTCGAAACGAGATTCTCACCCACCCTTTCAGGGCGGGTACCCGGTGCTCAAAATGACAAACATAGCAATGTTGATAAACGGAGGCATATTTGACAGGGAAAAGAACCTTTGCTGAACCATATAAAATTAAAATGGTGGAGCCTCTTAAGATAACCACCCGGGAATACAGGGAAGAGAAGATAAAAGAAGCCGGCTTCAATACCTTTTTATTAAAAAGCGAAGATGTTTATCTTGATCTTCTCACGGACAGCGGCACTTCGGCAATGAGCGATAACCAGTGGGCAGGTATAATGCTGGGCGACGAGGCTTACTCCGGAGGCAGAAATTTCTACAATCTTGAAAAAGCCATACAGGAAATATACGGGTTTAAATACGTTGTGCCTGCTCATCAGGGAAGAGGCGCAGAGCATATACTTTCGCTTTCCTTGATAAAGGAAGGGCAATTTGTGCCGGGCAACATGTATTTTACAACAACAAAGGAGCATATAGAGCGCGCCGGAGGAAACTTCGTTGATGTGATTATTGATGAAGCTCATATCCCGGAAGCCCGCCATCCCTTCAAGGGAAACGTGGACATTGAAAAGCTTCAGGCTTTTATTGACAAAGCAGGTGCGGAAAACATCGCCTATATATCTTACGCATCGGCAGTAAATATGGCCGGCGGCCAGCCGTTTTCCATGGAAAACGCAAGAGAGGTGCGCAAGCTTACTTCCGGATACGGAATAAAAATCATTTATGATGCCACAAGAGCAGTGGAAAACTGCTACTTTATCAAGAAAAGAGAACGGGGTTATTCAGACAAAAGCATCCGCGAAATCCTGCTGGAGATGATGAGCTATGCCGACGGCTGTACCGTAAGCGCCAAGAAGGACTGTCTGGTGAATATCGGCGGCTTTATTGCAACCAATGATGAATTGCTTTACCAGAGGGCGATTGAGCTTGTGGTTGTTTTTGAAGGGCTCCACACTTATGGAGGACTTGCCGGAAGAGACCTTGAGGCAATCGCCCGGGGAATTTACGAGATGGTTGATGACAACTATGTGGAAAGCAGAATCCGCCAGGTTTATTATCTGGGTGAGCGGCTCCTGAAAGAAGGCGTTCCCATTGTAGAGCCTATCGGAGGACATGCTGTGTTTATAGATGCCCTGAGATTCCTGCCGCAAATGCCAAGAGAACAGTTTCCCGCCCAGTCAATTGCCGCGGCTTTATATGTGGATTCCGGAGTAAGGTCAATGGAGCGGGGCGCCGTATCAGCCGGAAGGGATAAAAAGACGGGAGAAAATATATTTCCCAAGCTTGAGCTTGTAAGGCTTACCATTCCGCGCCGGGTCTATACAAATCTTCACATGGATGTGACGGCTGAATCGGTGATTGAGCTTTATAAAAACAGGGAAAAAATTAAAGGACTGAAGATGGTTTATGAGCCAAGAAGGCTTCGCTTCTTCCTGGCAAGATTTGAACCGGTTTAACATATAGAAAGGATGTTAGCATGGCAAAAAGAGTAATATTAAAAAACGCCCTTCCGGGCATAAAATCAAAAAGAATAATCGAACGTGAAAGGAAATTCATTGCAACGGGTACAAAGTGCTGGGAAACCCCTGCTGTCCCGGAAAAAGGCGAGGGCGTATGGTTCACCGACCTTGACGGAAATGTTATGATGGACTGGACCAACGGCATGGTGGCAATTTTAGGTCATTCGCACCCGGGCTGGATAAAGGCAAACATAGAGCAGCTGCAAAAAATAGTTTATTTCAACAGCCCTGATTTTCCCAATCCCAAACAGGCGGAGCTTATCGAAGAGCTGGTAAAGCTGACGCCTGGAAACTTTCCCAAAAAAGTTTTTCTCAGTTGCAGCGGCACCGAAGCAGTGGAGGCGGCTTTAAAAGTGGCAAGAATCTCCACGGGAAAAAATATCGTAATCGGCTGGATTGGAGACTTTCATGGCAGAACTGCCGGAAGCCTTGCCTTAACGGCAAGCAAGCCAGCCCAGAAATCCGGCTACACCCAGTATCTGACAAGCACTTTCTCAATACCTTTTGCTAACTGCTACCGCTGCTGGTATGGAATGGTTTATCCTTCCTGCGGCGCTTTCTGCGCCGAGGTTCTTGAAAGGCATTTTAAGACCCATATTCCGCCGGAAGACGTTGCCGCAATCATCTATGAACCGGTGCAGGGCGAAGGCGGATATATAGTTCCTCCTAAAGAGTTCTATCAAAAGCTTCAAAAAATTACAAAGAAATATAAAATCCTTCTTATTGCCGATGAAGTTCAGACCGGTTTCGGAAAATCCGGATACTGGTTTGCCTCAGAAGCCTTCGGCATGACTCCGGACATTGTGACAATTGCCAAGGGCATCGGAAACGGTGCTCCCATGGGTGCCACTGTTTTTCCGGCAAAACTTGATTTCCCCCGTCAGGGCATGCACAGCAATACTTTTGGAGGACAGCTCCTTTCCTGCGCATCTGCCCTGGCGACAATAGACGCCATAAAGAAGGAAAAACTTCTTGCCCGGGCAAAAAAAATGGGAGAGATATTCCGGAATAAACTCCTTGCTCTCCAGGAAAAATTTAAATCCATCGGCGATGTGAGAAACCTCGGACTTCTCATTGGAGTTGAGTTTGTAAAAGACAGGAAAAGCAAAGAGCCGGCAAAGGAGCTCCGGGACAATCTTATAAAAAGATGCTACGAGCGGGGGCTTCTCATAATTCCCTGCGGTGAATCCACTATCAGGATTACACCGCCTCTTACAATCCGGGAGGATGAAATCAGCACGGGAATAGAAATTCTGGAGAAGGCTTTAAAAGATGTGAAAGCTTGATGCATCCAGTGCAGGGGGATAAAAATACATGATTACTCCGGCAGAGATTAGCTGGGAACAATTTGTTATTAACACGCCGCTTATTATGACGGCGGCTATTGTATTTGTCATTCTTTGCGCCGTAATTTTTGTGGCTTTTCAAACAAAAACAAAAGTTTTGCAGGATCTTCTTGCCCAGAGTTTTACATTTGAGGATATTAATCTTTCAAAAACCGGCGGCGTTAATTTAAAAATCTTCGAAAAATTCACTAAAGAGCTGGAAGATATGGGATTTGCAATACTTAAAGATTACACGATAAAGCCGGCTCTGGCTGAGGGCGGAGCAAGGCTTATGGTAAATGAAAAAGAAAAAATTTTTGCCGAGATTAATCAATTCGGCTCTCTTGAAGCAGGAGTTTCCTTCATTACTCTCTTTCAGGATAATTACCGGCTTGATTCGGACTCCAGAAAAAAAATAGTAAATCTTGACCTTCATTCCTCCAGGTATCTGAAGGAAAACTATCCCGGTAAAACCCTGGCTGAAATTCTTAAGGTTCACCGGGAAAAGGTTAATAATTTTGAAACCGGAAGAAATCTTTACTCTCTTGATTCTACCGAAGACAACTATTTTGATGCTTTACGCTACAGCATAGAATATCAAAAGAAAAAAGCTGCCGGTTCTGCCATTGCAGACTTTGACACTGAAGCAGAAACTACCATACAGGAACTGCAGCTTAACACGGAAAAAGAGGAAAAGGAAAATAATTAAATTTTAAGGATAAATGCAGAAAAATTCAGTTCTTATAGTCAAGGCACTGCTGGCGGTCATATTCTGGGGAATATCATTTGTTGCAACCAAAGACCTCTTAAG
>JAMDEM010000013.1 GCA_023486985.1 Bacillota bacterium | reverse complement strand
CTGTAAGTGTAACCGCACTGCCCAGCCCGTCATGATGAGGAAATCTATAAGTTCCGCCCTGCTCCTGGCAAATCTCACCTGCACCGTAAAAATAACTTACCGGAGGCGGACCGCCTTGATCTGAATATTCCTTTAAAACTTCACTCCCGCTCCATAAATAATTTACAGGAGGACCATTCTTAGGCGACCGCCTGACTCTTAATCCATCCCCGTTATAATTAAACAAGCTTTCCTGATTATCAGGGTGGTGAACCCTTGTGAGTCTGTCTTCAAAATCCCAGTAATATGTTGTAGTTGAAGTGTCCTGAGTCTTCTGATAAAGATTTCCATTGAAATCGTAAGAAAGATTCATCTGAGGCAGATCTGGATATGTTATGTTTGTTAATTCATTGGCTGGATTATAAGAATAATTTATTGTGCCTCTTCCGCTAATATTCTCGGAGGTAAGATTGCCGGAGGCGTCGTAAGCAAAGATTGATTCACCCTGAGGACGCAGCACTTGAACCAGTTGATCTAATGCATCATAGGAATAATCTTCATTCCAAGTCCTGTTGGGCCTTGTTACGGTCTTTCTTGTTCTGTTACCCATGGGATCAAATTGATATGCGGCTGAAAAAATTGGATTTCCTGAAGACAAATAATTTACCTGAGTTAATCTGTGAAGGTTATCATAAGTAAAATTGCCAATAGTTCCATTGGAATTTGTTACAGATGTAAGATTGTTCACGGCATCATAAACATAATTGGCACTCTTTCCAACTCGTGAAGCTGATATAAGGCGGCCAATCGCATCATATGAATATGATGCTTGAGTGCCTTCAGGTTCTGTGAGAGTAAGAAGATTTCCATTAGGATCATATTGATAGGAAATTGTTTTGTTGCCGGGAGCTGTTGTTGATGTAAGCCTGTTCAAGGAATCATATTGATAAGTGTAAGTTCCTATGGTATCTGTCATTGCAGTTCTTCGGGATATGGCATCATAAGTATAACTTACGCTTGTCTGGTCAGGATACGTCTTTTGAATGAGCCGGCCAAGGACATCATAACTGTAATTTATTGGGGCGTGATTGCCGCCGGTTGTTCTCGTTATCAACTGATGATTTTCATCATAAGAATACTGCACGTCTCTGCCTATTGGATCCGCCTCTGATATTTTTCTATTATCCAGATCATAGGTGAAGGTTGTTACTCCGCCTCTTGCATCTGTTATAGAAACAAGATTGTTTTCAAGATCATAGCTATATTGTGTCTGCTGATTTTTGGCATCTGTGACTGTAGTAAGGAGATTCAACGGATCGTAATTATATCTGGTTATTCTCAGAAGGGGATCTGTAACACGAAGGACATTCGAATTTTCATCATATGAAACGGAAGCTGTATGTTGCTGGGCATCGGTAACACTTAAAAGGCGGTCAAGAACATCATAGCTCCAGCTTGTTACATTACTGAGGGCATCTGTTTTTGTAAGTATATTACCCCGTCCATCGTAAGAAAACGTGGTTGTATGGTTCAGAGCGTCAGTTGTGGATATAAGCCTCCCCAAAGTGTCATAGGCAAAATCAGTGCCGTATCCTCTGGCATCAACCGTCCTTGTTACCTGCCCGTAGCTGTCGTAATAATACAAAGTATCGTAGCCAAGAGCATCGTGTGTCCTTGTAAGATTGCCGTTTCCATCATAAAAGAACTGTGTAACCTGTCCTAGAGGTGTAGTAATCTGAGAAGGCCTGTTGAAATTTGGCTCGTATGCAATTGAAACAGTATTGTTTAAGGTGTCTGTAGCCGAAGTCAGGTTGTTCTTGGAATCATAGGTAAAATTAGTTGCATTGCCTTTTGCGTCTATTGATTTTGTGAGATTCCTGCGTGAATCATACTCTGAGAAGTTAGAGTGCCCTAATGCATCTTGTGCCTGAATTACATCTCCAGAATCATTATAATAAAGAGTAGTGCTTCTGCCGTTTCTTGTAATAACACTCTTATTCGGGTTAGTGCTGTAAGTGAAAGTGGTAACTACGCTTTTGGCGTTTGTTTCAGAGGTTTGCCGGTCAAGAGAATCAAAAGTATTTGCTGTTGTAAATCCTCTGCGATCGGTAATTCCTATAAGGCGGCGATCCTGATCATATTGATATTGAATTCGATAACCAAGGGGATATACAGCCGCGCTCAAATTGCCGTTTTGATCATATTCGTAATTTATGGCTCTGCCTGAAGGATCGGCGATAGCGATAATTTTATTGTTTGAATCATAAGTAACATTAAAGATTCTTCCGCAGGTGTCTGTTATCTGGCTTACTCTAGCTTCTCCGCCAGGCGGGGTTTCATAAGTAAAGGTTATTGTGTTTCCGTTTGGCTCATAAATCTTTTTAAGGCGGTTTTTGTTGTTTCCGTCATATTCATATTTAACTTGATCCTTTGTGGTAAGAGTCAAAATATTATTTCCATTTTTTGTAAGGGTGGAATTTAAATCCTGAGTTGCTGGAACATAACCAGCTCCCTCATTTACAAATTTGTCTCTAGTGCTGGGACGCTGAACATATGCAGAAGTCCTTGTGCTTGTTTCCTGCACTTCATTTGTAGATGTATCAAAGTTAAACTTCCAGCCGTAATAAGGGGCTTTATTATGCTCGCTAATATTGTATGTTCTCGATATTACAACAGGAAGAATTCGAGAATCCCATGATAAATCAGGAAAAGAGCGGGAATATTTTCCTGTTATTACGTCAGGAGCCTTTTTTTCTACAAAAGCAAAATTTATGCCCCCGCCGTAAGCCTCCTCAGACCCATTTTTAAGCTGGTCACAGGTAACTTTTAAAGTATATTTATACGTTCCTTCAGGAACATATTGCCCCTGCTCATTTTTTCCATCCCAAAATACTGGAGATCCGTCAGTGTTTTTTAAAGGAAGAGACTGTTGCCCGGTAACGGGATCATTGGTTATATCTCCAGACAAAGTTCTTATTGGAGTATTATTGGGATCCGTAGCACTTGAAATTTTCAAAGTCCAGTGGGGATTTCCCGGTTTCCACAAAGACCCAGGATCTCCTGCGTTTCCATAAATAAGTGCATTAATTACAGAACCATCGTGGCTGTCGGTATAAAGAATTTCTGGATTTGGAGCAAAATCAAAGGTTGCAAGTTCACGGACATTTATGTCAACTTGCTCTGCTATGTTACCATTTCTAATTTTCTTATAATGCCATTTCCCAACTATGTTAGGACTGGGAAAATAATAATAATTATATTCTTCGGTATAGTAGGAACCTCCAAGAACTTCTTCAAATACCAGAACCCCGTTAGGATAGTCAATATTATACATATAAATACGGACTTCATGCCCAATAGCTCCAGTGCCGGGATCTTTCCAGTTTCTTACCCGGCTTTCATAGGACATCCATGTATTTCTGACGGTTGAATTCCACGAAGGTATTGGGGCAATATAATCCAGAAACTGTGTGGTGTTTACTTCTCCTCCTGTAACTGGGGGTACTTCATAAGTGCTGTAATCTTTATGGTAATCCTGAAAATCATTGGCATATGTTATCCCGTCACCTATATTTATTGGAAGAAAGGTTCCATTTTGCACAAGCTGCCGGGACCACCCAAGAGGAGGTTCCCCTCCACCCTGAGCTACCAGTTCTTTCTGGTCTGGTAATCCCAGAGGAAATGAATTTTCGGAATCATTATAAGCAAGAAGCAGTTTTTGCTTGTTAATCCCTACCTGGCCAGAATCAGGTGCTGGAGTTGCATCACTGGGACCTGGAGGAACTAAACCATCTTTAAATGGAATGTATGTTCTATTGGCAGGAACCGGCGGCGGGTAGAAAGTTGTTTTATAATTTTTCCATTCTTTTAAAGTTTTTGGCCTCTTTGCCAATTCTGGATAGTCCCTGCTGAACAATAGTTTTCCATTATGATAGAAAGCTGTTTTTGGAATCTTTTTATTTTCTTTTTCTAAAATTTGATTAACAATAGAGCGCTCAGACTTTACTTTTGGCTGGATGATTGTTAGCAGAGGTTGTACGGAATTGAGACGATACCTCGCCTTATTCGGCAGATTGGCAGCCATAAGGACTGCAGGAGAAAGAATTTCCAATAGAAAAGATAAGAGGATAACCAGAGAGAAAATCCTAATATTCTTGTGAAACCTCACAACCCATTCCTCCTTTATTTTGTAAATAAAAACTTTACAAACTGCAAGAGAAACTGTTGCTGTATTGTGGATAAAGAGGGGCTTTATCCACGGCTGCGAGTTTTAGAACTTACAACCATAAATTCGTATTATTCCTTACTTTACAAAAAAATCCTTCTGAATTTTAAAAATTTTTTTAATTTTTTGAGATTGCCCACCCACCCTTTCAGGGCGGGGATTCGACCCATCCCTTTGGGACGGGTACCCCTAACGCTCACGCTGGGCTTTTGCAGCCTCGCAATGATGCCCTCACTCCAACCCTCTCCCAAAGGGAGAGAGTAAAACGAGATTGCCACGCTCCCTTCGGGAACTTTCTGTTTCTTATATCAATTTATCAATACTGTCTTTGAAATCCCCCGTCCTCTGGTTTTTCTATAGGTTGTTCTATTGCGGGAAAGAGTTCGCAATGCAGAAGATCCTTCTCGTAAATAAGGCTTGCGCCGGCAATCTTCGAAGACTTAATCTCCCAGAGATTTCCTTCTCCGGGCGTTTTTATGCGGTTATAATCTGCCGAGTAGGCATTTTTAAGGAATGCCTTTGCCAGATTTAAGCCCGCCTTCCCGTCATCATCCTTTCTTGAAAGAGCCTCAAGAATATACGAATCAAGAAGTTTCTCATACAGTTTCTGCATAACAACGGAATCTCCAAAAATATCGGCACAAAGAACTTCACCGTTTACGGCAACAATTACTCCATTCATATCCGGATAAAGGGACGGCAAATCCTTGAATTTTTTTCTATAGTCAGCCATCGAGTTTTGAACTTTTTTATCCTGGTATGTTTCGTTCATTGCTCCTGTTGCCGGGGAGGCTGAAACATTTTCCTGGGTCTTCTCTATCTTCGCCCATACCTTTCCCTGCTCGTTTGTCGCCCTTGCCGCCTGGCGGACCCCGATGTTTGATGCAGTTTTCTGGGAAGCGAAGGTTTCGGATTTGGATGTCCACCTGCCATGCTCGGTGCAGTAAGCTGCTACTTTAATTTTTCCGCTGTTAGGAGGGATGAGAATGTCGTCTTTTAACATTCTGTCCTGCTTGCATCCGGTAAGAATCTCACCTGCCATTATGAAAATATATTTTGAAGAGGTATTCTCAACAAGAAGTTCATTTACACTGCCGTTTCCGATTTCCGTAATTAGTATCATCTTTTTGGCTGCAGCCTCATCAAATGAGGCAAGAGATCCGGTTGATTTTTCTCTTAAGCCTGACACCGGAAAAATGGCAAGATTTTTAAAAGTGACAGGCTTGCTTATTTTAATTTTTTTGAAAAAGGGGCTCATCGGATTATCATCTGATGCAGCCATAATATCAGAGCCCTCAACCACAGCAACCGGCGCACCGGGATTATCCGCGGTAACAACTGCAGTGGGATTGGTTCCTGAAGCCACCACGATGGGCGTATTGCCGAACTTTAAAATAAACCCCAGCAGGAGAAAACCCAGTATAATTGAGAGAGCCAGAAATCTTTCATTTCTCATTTTTTTATTCCTCCTTTAATTTTTAATCAAATTTTAATTGCAGTTGATTAGTCGCAGGCTTTTTAAAAATATTTCTTAAAAACATCTGGGCTCCCGAACTCAGGTTTTGGAAACCCGGATCCGGAAGCCCAAACTTTTTTTTCCTTATTCAGTTTTTTACTTCTACCGTATTAGTCTATTAACTTTTTATCAAGCACTGTATAGCCGCGCTTACCCATTTACCAACCCCCTTATGGGTTTTTTCCCGTTGGTTTTTTTACCGCGCCGCTCCTTTCAAAAAGTTAACGCTTGAACCATATTCATTATACCACAATTTTTAAATTTTTGAACCCCTTTTCCAAAAAAAATGCATACTTCCGCCTCAACCAAATATAACAGGAAAAAGGGGAGTATCCAGCTCGCCCTTTCGGATTGCTTCATCTATGGCAATTGCAATCCTTGATGCCTCATCAGGAGAACACCCGTTCTCAATCATTGCAATATAAAATCTCTGCAGGTCGTGAGAAGTTTCATCGAACTCTTCAAATTTAAAATTCATATTTCATCTCTTCTTTCTTTCTATAAACATTATACCCTCATTCAAGTAAAATTCCTGTGATTTACGACACATTATTATAAGGGGATGATTAACTCCCCCTGCCCCCTGGTTTAGCAAAGAGGGGATAAAAGCAAAGCAAGCTTTGCCACTACACCTGCAACAGTAGTGGCAGACCTTGGTCTGCGAATAAATGCCCGTTCGGGGAACGGGCACTACATTTTCTTTGGCCGGAACGCACCTCATCGCAATAATTTTCCCTTTAAAGTCAATGATGAAGGAATAAGACAGGGCAAATAGAATTGATAGGCGGGGCAAAATTTTGAAAGGGGAATCCTTCATGAAATACTATAACAATGTCCTTGAACTTATCGGAAACACTCCTCTTGTCAAACTGAACAAGGTTACAAGAGGTCTTAAAGCTCTTATCCTGGCAAAAGTTGAATATTTTAACCCCGGCGGAAGCGTTAAAGACAGGATAGGATATACCATGATTGAAGATGCAGAAAGAAAGGGACTTCTTAAAAAGGGCGGAACTATCGTTGAACCCACCTCCGGCAATACCGGCGTGGGCCTTGCCATGGCGGCAACCATCAAGGGCTATAAATCAATATTTGTAATGCCGGACAAGATGAGCCAGGAAAAAATAAGGCTTCTAAAAGCTTACGGCTCCGAAGTAGTCATAACACCTACTGCTGTGCCTAAAGAATCCCCGGAGAGCTACTATTCTGTTTCAGAAAGACTTGCAAGAGAAATTCCCGGCGCCTATCAGCCCAATCAATACCAGAACCAGGTAAACCCTGAATCCCATTACAAGACAACAGGCCCTGAAATATGGGAGCAGACAGAAGGAAAAATTGATGTTTTCGTTGCAGGTATGGGCACAGGAGGTACCATTACCGGCACTGCCAGATACCTGAAGGAGAAAAATCCCAAAATAAAAATTGTGGGCGTTGACCCCGAAGGCTCCCTTTACACATGCAAAGAGATGAAACCATACAAAGTAGAGGGAATCGGCGAAGACTTCATTCCCGGTACAATTGACCTTTCTTTAATAGATGAATTTGTGACGGTAAGCGACCGCGATTCATTCATAACTGCAAGAAGGCTTACACGCGAAGAAGGGCTTCTTGTGGGAGGCTCAAGCGGCTCCGCCGCCTTTGCCGCTCTTAAAGTTGCAAGGCATCTGGACGAAAACAAGGTTGTTGTGGTCCTTCTGCCCGATTCAGGCAAATCATATCTCAGCAAATTCTTCGCCGATGATTACATGAAGGAATACGGATTCTGGGATTACGAAACAGAAGCTATCTCATTAAAAGAAATTCTTAAAATAAAAAAGACCGGTATTCCCCAGCTTGTAACCATAAATGCCGATGAGCCTGTTACAAAAGCTATTGAAGTCATGCGGGAAAACAGTATCTCCCAGCTTCCTGTAATTAAAGGAGACAAGATTATCGGCAGTGTTCAGGAAACAAACCTGATGAATCTTGTTTTTGAAGAGCCTGACGTAATGTCGCAGGTGGTTTTTGAAGTAATGAGCGATCCCCTGCCCGTTATTTCAATTGACACTGCGGTAAATTCCGCCTATGAACTTCTTTCAGAAGGGAAACCGGCTGTGATTGTAATTAATGAAAATGAAAAGCCGGCGGGAATCCTTACAAAAATAGACCTTATTGAATACCTTTCAAAGTTAAGCAAAAACAGGGAGCTCATCAACACAAGAGCCGGAGGCTAAAAATCATGGCCTTTCCTGGCGCTCAAAAATGCCGTGATAGGTAGCCTCTCCCTCGGTTCTTTCAAAGATGAACTGGCATATGGCTGTACCCGGGTGGATGGCAAGGGGCACAGAGCTTACATTGCTTATTTCCAGAACCTGGCGGTTGTCAATTCCAGGCTGCATGAAGCCGGCTGTTATATGCACCATTAATCCCAGCCTGGCAAAGCGGCTTCTTCCTTCAAGCCAGCCGCAGATGTTGGGAGAGAGTTTTATTCTTTCTCTTGTAATTCCCAGCACGGTTTCACCGGGCATAAGCACAAAGTGATCTTCCACCGTCACAAGCTCGGTAATCTCATTAAAATCAGCGCCGTTTGTCACATGATAGATATCATGCATCTTCTTAAATACCCTGAATTCATTTCCCAGGTGAAGGTCAACCGACCCCGCTCCAACCTTTACGTCGGAAAAAGGTTCGATTACGATATTCCCGGCTTCTATCTCTTTCAAAATTCTATCTTTTGCAAGTACTGTCATTTATTGTGCTCTCTTCCCTAGAATTTTCTCGCATTAAAGTTTGACAAAAAAGATAATTTCCCTTTTATCCTCCATATAACTGCCATGCCGTATAACAGGTATTTTCATGAATTTTTACCGTATCAGCAGTATTAACTGCATAACCTCCGGCAAGAACCACCGCAACCGGTGTGCCGCTTTGATAGCACCTTGATAAAACAAGCTCATCCCTTTCTTTTAAATCTTCAATTGAAAGCTGGAGATTACCAAGCTGGTCTTCTTTATACGGGTCTGCGCCGGCAAGATAGACAACAATATCAGGCTTAAAAAATTCAAGAAGGGAAGGAACAATCTTACGCATCTTTGCCAGATAGAATTTTCCGCCGGCATAATCAGGCAGGTTAACATCAAGGTCACTTTTTTCCTTGACCGGATAAAGGTTTTCCTGGTGAATGGAAAAAGTAAAAACTGATTCGTCATTTTGAAAAATTTTGGCAGTCCCGTTGCCCTGGTGAAGATCGCAGTCAATTATCAATGCTTTCTTTATCAGCTCACTCTTCTGTAAACTGCGCACGGCAACTGCCACATCATTTATGTAGCAGAATCCTTCGGCGTGAGCGGGGAAAGCATGATGAAAACCCCCGCCTAAATTCAGTCCAAGTCCGTTTTTAAGAGCCTCCCGGCAGGCTGAAATCGTGCCTCCGGCGGCAAGAATGTAAGCATTTATTATATCCCTTGTGAGAGGAAGCTCTGAGCGGTAAGTTCTTTCCGAAAGGCGGAGCTTCTCCAAATCACTGAAATATTCTTTTGCATGAACAAGCAAAATATCTTCTTTTAAAGCCGGCTCCGGCTCAATAAAATAATCTTTTCTGCACCAGGAAGTCTCAAGAAGAACTTTATAAAGAATTCTGTATTTTTCAACGGGAAAAACATGTTTGCCTATATCGGCATAATAGCCGTCAGAATAAATTATCCTCATATCAGGTTTTGTTCTTAATAATTTTCTTTGCTCCTTCAGGCTTTTATTAAGCTTTTCTTTGCAGCCGGAGCATAAATCCGCCGCTCCCTCACCCATGCCCGTTCGGGGAACGGGCACTACTGCCTCTGCAACCCCTTCTTCCCTGCGAGGAGAGGATTGAGGTGAGGGGGCAATTACAGGGCTACAGGCTGATGACTGCTCCATTGCACATCCTGGATTAGTGCAGTGTTCAAGACCCATCAGGTGCCCTGTTTCATGAAGAGCTTCCCTCAAAACTTCTTCAACATATTTAAGACGGGCAGTTGAAATAACCGCAATACCTTTTATAAATGACGCCTCTCCAAAAACTGATTCCAGACCCGCAGTGTAAATGTCTTCATTTATAATTCCAAGGACATAATTCTGGCTTGATGCTGAAACTTCCAGATAATGAATTAACGCTGAAGCAAAATATTGTTTCCTGTAAAAATTAAAGGCTCCTTCAGGAAGAGCCTTTATATCTTCAATTTCCGCCTCTAAACCGGTGAGCACTCTCAAGCGCGCCCTTAATACCGGCAGAAGTTCATCCGCCGCGGCGCCTACCTGCGCCAGTGAAAGGCGCATTACCTCACCTTTACTTTTTTAGCGTGTGTTTTTACTTTTTTTTGCTTTTTCTTCAACTCGCCGTCATGAGAAATCTTTGATTTAAGCCCCTTAAACACATAAGATATTACTTCATCCATATGATCCACAAAAACAAAATTCATATCTTTTTTAATTTTGTCCGGAATTTCTTCAAGATTTCTTTTGTTTTCCTTCGGCATTATGATTGTTTTTATACCATACCGGCTGGCTGCAAGCACTTTTTCTTTTACGCCGCCTATGGGCAGAATCTTGCCGCGCAGGGTAATTTCTCCGGTCATGGCAAGATTGCCCGGAACCGGTTTCCCTGTAAGAGCGGAAAGAATGGCAGTCCCCATGGTTATTCCGGCCGAAGGTCCGTCTTTGGGAATTGCACCTTCCGGCACGTGAATATGTATGTCATTCCTGTGAAAATCACAGTCTACGCCCAGCACATCGCACCTTGAACGTACATAGCTTAAAGCCGCCTGAGCTGATTCTCTCATGACTTCTCCCAGATGGCCTGTAATCTGGACAATGCCTTTGCCTTTATAAATTGTTGCTTCTACTACAAGAACTTCTCCGCCGAACTCTGTCCAGGAAAGTCCCTTAACCGCGCCCACGGCTGATTCACCCTCGGGAGTGCCGTAACTAAAGCGGGGAATTCCAAGATATTTTTCAATTCTATCCTCTTCCACTTTCGGATTGGGTTTTTTGTTTTCCGTAAGCTCTCTTGCGATTTTTCTGCAGATATTGGCAATATTGCGCTCCATATTCCTGACTCCGGCTTCCCGTGTATATTCCCTTATGATTTTTCTTAAGCCGCCGGAGGTAATCTGGGGTTTAAAATCTTTAAGCCCGTGTGCTTCTCTTTGCTTGGGAATCAGAAATTTCGTGGCAATATTAATTTTTTCTTCTTCAGTATAGCCTGGAATGCTGATAACTTCCATCCTGTCTCTTAAAGCCGGAGGCACCGTATCCATGATGTTTCCTGTAAGGATAAAGAAAACCTGTGAAAGATCTACCGGAACCTCAAGGTAATGATCCTTGAAAGCATTGTTCTGCTCGGGATCCAGGGCTTCAAGAAGAGCCGCGGTGGGATCTCCCCGGAAATCTACCCCCACCTTGTCAATCTCATCCATCATGAAAAGAGGATTTATAGAGCCTGCCTGGCTGATAGCCTGGATAATTCTTCCGGGCAAGGCTCCAACATATGTTCTCCTGTGTCCTCTTATTTCCGCCTCATCCCTGATGCCGCCCAGAGAAATTCTTATAAATTTTCTTCCCATGGCGCGGGCAATTGATTTTCCAAGTGAAGTCTTCCCCACTCCCGGAGGACCTACAAAACATAAAATGGGACCCTTTAAAGTTCCGGCAAGCTTTCTCACAGCAAGAAACTCAAGAATTCTTTCCTTAACATCTTTAAGCCCGTAATGATCTTCATCAAGAATACTTGCCGCTTTTACAATGTCAAGCCTGTCCTCGGTGGATTTTGACCAGGGAACATCCAGAAGCCAGTCAATATAAGTTCTCACCACCGTGCGCTCCGCCGAGGCTATTGGAATTCTTTCAAGCTTCTGCAGTTCCTTGTAAGCTACTTCTTTTACCTCCTGCGGCATTCCGGCTTTTTCTATCTGCTCCTGAAGAATTCTTGTTTCTTCTTTTTCCTCGTCAAGCGTGCCAAGCTCGTCCTGGATTGCCTTCAACTGCTGGCGCAGATAATATTCCCGCTGGGTCTTGTCAATTTCTTTTCTTGCTTTGGACTGAATCTGGCTTTCCAGCTTTAAAATCTCCAGCTCCTTATTTTGAAGCTCATTTACTTTTCTCAGCCTCTCAACTGCATCAAGGCTTTCCAAAACCTGCTGGCGGTCTTCAATGGGAACATCAAGATGAACCGAAATAACATCTGCAAGATGAGCGGGCTCTTTTATATTTATGGCTGCAACAAAAACATCAGGGGGAATAAATTTACCAAGCTCAATTGACTGCTTAAACTGGTTGCTTACAACATGCATAAGCGCTTCAGCTTCCTCAGGATTTGAGTTAAAATCCTTTAATTCCTCAATCATGCCCTGAAGAAAAGGATCAGTTTGGATGAAGCTTTTAATTTTTACTCTTGAAAGCCCCTGCACCACAATCCGGTGAGTATTGTCAGGAAGTTTCAGCATCTGCAGAATCAAACAGGCTGTCCCCGTATGGAACAGGTCTTCAGTGCCGGGGTTTTCAATCGAAGAATCTTTTTGCGCCGCAAAGATAACTATTTTGTCTTTCTTTAGGCTGTCCTCCAGCGCGGCAAGCGATTTTTCCCTGCTTATCAGAAGCGGTACTATAAGATGGGGAAAAAGCACCACATCTTTCACAGCAATAATGTTCTGGACTTCTTTTATAACAATCTCTTCAGCCATTATGTCACTCCTTCTAATAATTGGATTAATGACTTTTCTTCCGCATTAATTATTTCTCCCGTAAAAACATTTTTCCCTTTACAAAGTTGTTTTAAACAATCTGGCTTTTTACCCCTCCTTCAATGATAGTTGTAGTGGCAAAGCTTGCTTTGCTTTTTTCCGCAGACCAAGGTCTGCCACTACATTTTATGGAGAGCTTGCTCTCCATAATAAGCATAGCTTGTTTTCTCGCGTTATTTCATAGGCGTGAAGCCTGTGGTTATAATAGTTCGAAAATAAACTACCCTCAGCAAGGTGCGTCCCGACCGAACAGGGAGGATTTCGCACCGCGAAAAGCACGGGTTTTGGCTGGAACTTCTTGGCGAGCAGGATGCGAGACTAGAAGGTTCCGCAAAACCCTGATTTCAAGGATGAAGCCGAGCGGGCAGCTCGGCGAGAGCAAATCGGAAAATTAAGCTTTGACACTACAACAGTAATTCAAGCTCAAGGAAGAGTCCCTGCAAATTCTTGACACGAACCCAGCAAATAAATTTGTTTGACAGCTTGTATTACTAGTATTACAATGTATTATAGAGAGGGGCAGTTAATATGCTAACTGTACGATTGCCAAAAGAACTGGAACGCAAGCTGGAAAAAATCGCCAGAATCACAAAAAGGTCCAAAAGCTTTTTTGTAAAAGAAGCTCTTGAGCACCAGCTGGAAGATCTGGAGGATTTTTATGCCTCCCTTGAAAGGATGTCCAAACCCGGCGGCAAATATTACACCACAAAAGAGGTAAAAGAGAAACTTGAATCATGAGCTATAAACTACCCTGCAAAAAGATTGCAGGGTATCCCTTCGGGCAAGTTTGTTTTGCGGCAGGAGACCCCGCAGTAAGACTGCGGGGTATTCGATCGCAAAATAAGGCATTATGGCACGAAGACGCTTTAAAAGACCTTAAAAAAATTGATAAAAAAGATGCAGAAAAAATCATTGAAAAAGTTGAAACTTCTTTTACCAAATATCCGCAGCAGCTTGGCAAGCCTCTTAAAACCCATTTAAAAGGATTTTGCCGCTATCGAATAGGAAAATACCGCGTAATCTATTTAATTAAAGAAAATGAACTTTTAATAATTATATTAAAAGCAGCAAAAAGAGACGAGGTTTACAAGGGATAAATTGAATTTAAGGGCAAAATTAATTCTTACCGTAACAATTATAATGCTTATTTCCCTCTGCGTTCTTATCATATGGAACATAAACCAGCAGAAAAGCCAGATGATGAGAAGGCTGGAAGAAGTTTCTTCTGCCATGAATTCCACCATCAGAAAAAGCCTTTACAATGCCATGCTAGAAAACAAAAGGGAAGACATTCAAAAAATCCTTGAAGCAGTCGGCAAGCTTGAAGGCGTAAGGCAGATACTTATTCTTGATGAATCAGCCCGGGTGCATTTTTCCGATAACACCAGGGTTATAGGGATTGATGACACTGAAAAACTTCCCCTGATAAAAGAGTCATTTAAAACCGGCATGGGCAGTGGAATCTATATTTCCCAGAATGAAGAAAACAATTATGTGCGCCTGGAGCCGATACTTAACCTGCCTGAATGCAGAACCTGCCACGGCAAAAAAAACAAATACCTGGGCTTTCTTTCAATTGACCTTTCCCCCGGCTGGCTTGTCCGGGATATAAATAAAAATCTTTATCTTACTCTCGGCTTTTCTTTTTCTGCCGTCTTATTCACCGGCATCATACTCATGTTTCTCCTTAACCGGATTATTTACCAGCCGGTTGCCGAGCTCAGCCGCACCATGGAAAAAGTTGATGCCGGAGACATGAACGCCAGATCCAAAATTTTAACCAGGGACGAGCTTGGAAAGCTTGCCGAAAACTTTAATGAAATGCTGGCTCATATACAGCAGTCCAACGAGCGGATCCGTCAGATGCAGGCAAAATTACTGCAGGTACAGAAGCTTGCGGCAATGGGAAGGCTTACTGCAAGCCTTGCCCATGAAATAAATACGCCTCTTACCAGCATCCTTACCTGTGTGGACCAATTACTGGAAAAAGAGCTTGCCGAAAAAGCTTCAAAACGGTACCTGGAAATAATCAGGAACGAGATACTTAGAATTTATGAAATAGAAAAAAAGCTGGGAAGTTTTTCGCCCTCTTATGAAGAACAGCCAGAAGAAATTAATATAAAAGAAATGCTGACCGAAATTTCCGAGCTTGTAAAGCCGGGGGCGGAAAAACAAAATATAAAAATTCTGACGGCTCTTTCTCCGGATCTTCCGCCGGTTCTGGGCAGTTCAAACCAGATAAGGCAGGTATTCATGAATATGGTTTCCAATGCCATCTACGCCATGCCACGCGGGGGAGAATTAAAAATTGAAGCTCTCGAAGAGAAACTTAATACCGGGCTAAAGAAGGAAGAAAACATACCTTCTGTTGAAAAAGATATGTTTACGGCGGAGATTTCAGAAATTTCTCCTGCAGCGGAAAACTTTGTCAGGATAAAATTTTCTGATACCGGCACAGGGATTCCGACTGAAAACATTGATAAAATATTCGATCCTTTCTTCACAACAAAAGACGTAGGGGAAGGCATGGGGCTGGGACTGTCAATATCTTACCATATAGTAAGAGGCCACCAGGGATTTTCAAGAACTTTATCCCAGCCCGGAAAAGGCACAACCTTTGCCATAATGCTTCCCGCATTCAGGAGGGATACAAAATGGACAAGTTAAAAATACTTCTGGTTGATGACGACAAGACTTTTCTTGAAGTTATGGCGCCTCTAATTGAAGTGGAGGGCCATAAGGTGAAAACAGCAACAAACGGCATTGAAGCAGTTAACCTGCTGGAAAAAGAGTCATTTGACCTTGTCATCACAGATTTAAAAATGCCGATAAGCGACGGGCTGACGCTTCTGGAATCTGTTAAATTCAGGAATCCGGATATAAGAGTCATCATAATTACTGCTTATGCAACGGTTGACAAGACCATCAAGGCATGGAGAGAGGGAGTTTATGAATTCCTGACAAAGCCTTTTACCTGGGCTGATTTAAAATCCATTATCCAGAAAGCGGCAAGCGAGAAGAAGGGAGATTAACTGTATGCCGGAACAACTCTGGAGCCGGGATAATATTATCTCCAGAATAAAAGAACTATACTTAGAAAGAGAAGACCTGCGGCCCTCAAGTGCAAGTATAAGACGGCTGGTGGGCGCCGCCATAAGATACTTTGGAAGCTGGCGTAAAGCAGTGGAAAGCGCCGGCGTTGATTATTCGGAAATTTTAAGCTGGTCTAAAGAAGAACGCGGTAAAAAAATGGCAAAATGGACTAAGGAAAGCATTGTTGCCAAGATAAAAGAAATTCACCAGCGGGAAGAAGACCTGACCGCTTACAGCGTAATGAACAAATATCTTTCTCTTTACAATTATGCAAGAAGAAAAGATTTTTTTGGAAGCTGGAAAAAAGCCCTTGAAGCTGCAGGAATAAACTATTATGAGATTAAAAAAAGCTCTAAAACCACCCCTCCCGGCAAAGGAAAGAAGTGGCTGAAATCTCTCGTGATACAGGGATTAAAAGACTTAAAGACGCAGGGAATCCCGGTTGAATCCCGCAAACAGATGATGGAAAAATTTCCCAATCTAACCCGCCAGCTCGAGAAACTTTTTAAGGGCTGGGATAAAGTTCTTGAAAAGATAAAGGAAAAATAAACAGTATGATATATGATGTCATTGTAGCAGGCATGGGACCGGCCGGCTCTACGGCGGGTTATTACCTGAGCAAGGCCGGCTTAAAAGTTCTTGCCCTTGAGAAAGAAAAACTTCCACGATATAAGCCCTGCGGCGGAGGTCTTACAACAAAAACTGTTGAAGCTCTTGACTTCGGCGTATCCGAGCTTTTCCTTGACACAATTCACGGCGGAATATTTACTTTCAAGGACAAAGCGTTGAAGCTCATGTGTGATATGCCCTATGCTTACACCGTCAACCGCCGGGAATTTGATTACTTTCTCACCGGCAAGGCAAAAGAAGCCGGTGCTAAAATAATTGATGAAGAGCGGATGACAAAAATCGGAAAAAAAGACAGCCATATCCTGGTTGAAACAGTCCGTGGAACTTACGAAGGAAAATATCTCCTCGGTGCTGACGGGGTAAACAGCGTGGCGGCAAACTTTCTTTACCCCAAAGTTAAAAGAAAAATACTTGCCGCACTGGAAAGCGATGTTAAAGCTCCGGCTGATAGAATCGAAACCCTGAGGGGGCTCTTCCAGATTGACTTTGGTTCAATTCCACTGGGTTATTCATGGATATTTCCCAAAAAAAATTATTTCAGCATCGGCTCGGCGGGAATGGGAAAATCGGCAAAAAAAATAAAAGAATTTTACAAACAATTCATTGACGCCCAGAAAATCCTAAATGGCATTGAGATAGACAAAGCGCACGGCTGCACCCTTCCCATGCCTTACAGCCAGAATGTGAAGCTGGCTAAAGACAGAGTATTCCTGCTGGGCGACGCCGGCTGCCTTGTAAATCCCTTTACCGGCGAAGGAATTTATTTTGCCGTGGAAAGCGGAAAAACCGCCGCCGGGACGCTCATAAATCACTGGGATAATCCAAAAGCCGAAAGCCTTTATGACAAAGCAATAAAAGAAAAATTTTACTTTGAATTCAAATGGGCTCACCGCCTTATGCGGCTTGTCAACGCATTCCCGGGCCTGAGCTACCAGATAATATGCGACCATAAAGAGGTTATGCATGTTTATTTTGAACTTTTAAGGGGAACTCTTACTTATGAGCAGACAGTGAAAAATCTTACTGTTAAAATTTCAAAATACCTTAAAAGTAAGATTGGCATTAAATAAACTTGTAGGGGTTTGATTCATCAAACCCGTTTTTATGGAGAGCAAGCTCTCCCACTACCTTATTTTGCAGAGTAGTGTCAAAGGTGCGTCCCGACCGAATAGGGAGGGATTGCGGAGCTAAAAAATGTCATTGCGAGAAGCGCAGCCGGGTACCCGCCTGAAAGGGTGGGTGAGCAATCTATTATGAGGAGATTGCCACGGTCGCTTCCAGCGACCTCGCAACGGGTTTTGACTGGAACTTCTTGGCGGAGGTGCGTTCCGACCGAACAGGGAGAATTTCGCACAGCGAAAAGCACGGGTTTTTTTTGAAACTTCTTGACGAACAAAGGTGAGTTTAGAAGTTTTTATAAAACCCCGAGGCTAAGCGCAGCTTAGAAGGTTCCGCAAAACCCTGATTTCAAGGATGAAGCCGAGCTGGAAGATCGGCGATAGCAAAGCGGAAAATTAAATTTGCTTTACCCTCTTTACCGGGTCGGATAAATCCGGCCCTACACTTAATCGCAAAATAAATTAACGAAAAAAGAAGGAACTAACGGCAATCAGGTAAAAAATACAATTAAGAACCATTTATGTCAGGAGGAAATGAATGATAATAACCATAGATGCCCAATACCCGCAGGGCAAGGTTATAAGAAGAGCGGTGGATATTTTAAAACTTGGTGGGGTTA
>JAMDEM010000117.1 GCA_023486985.1 Bacillota bacterium | reverse complement strand
CAACTTCCCCGCTAATATTGCAGAACCCCTCACCAAAGGCGTTTATGAGACAAAATTTGTGTTTTACTCGAAGCGTTTTGATGACAAGGTGCGGACCTTCTGCATGTGTCCCAGCGGCGAAGTTGTAACCGAATACAGCGACGGAATTGTAACTGTAAACGGGCATAGTTATTCGGAAAAGAAAACTGAAAACACCAACTTTGCTCTACTGGTAAGCAAAACTTTTACTGAGCCTTTTAAAGATCCTATCGCATACGGACAATATATCGCCAGGCTGGCAAACCTTCTTTCAAACGGCGTTATTGTACAGCGCCTGGGGGATCTTGATTCAGGAAGGCGCTCTACGCCGGACAGGCTGAAAAAGTCAATCATCATGCCAACTTTAAAGGATGCAACACCGGGGGATCTCAGCCTGGTGCTTCCTTACAGGCATTTAAGCAGTATTCTGGAGATGCTGAAGGCTCTTGACCAGGTAGCTCCCGGAATTTATTCCAAGCACACTCTTTTATACGGCGTGGAAGTAAAATTTTACTCATCACAGCTGATGGTTGACGAACACCTTGAAACACCTATCTCCAATCTATTTGCCGCCGGAGACGGAGCAGGCATTACCAGAGGCCTTATGCAGGCTTCAGCTTCGGGGATTGTCGCGGCAAGAGAAATTCTGCGGCGCGAAAAACAATGAAAAACACTGTGATTGTGGGTGCCCAGTGGGGCGATGAAGGCAAAGGCAAAATAACCGATTACCTTGCTGAAAATGCCGATATCGTGGCAAGATACGGCGGCGGCAGCAATGCAGGCCATACTGTTGTCATTGGAAACAATACCTTTAAGCTTCACCTGATTCCGTCTGGCATACTACATTCCGGAAAAATCTGCATTCTCGGAGGAGGCATGGTTATAGACCTTGAGCTTCTCCTTCAGGAAATGGATAACCTGGAAAAAAAAGGAGTTTCCACCGGAAATTTACGCATAAGCTCAAATGCCCATCTTATTCTACCCTACCACCGTGTTATTGATAAAATCCAGGAAGAGCGCCGGGGCTCTGCAAAAATCGGCACCACCGGTCAGGGAATAGGTCCTGCCTACGTTGATAAAGTAGCAAGAAGCGGAATAAGGGTTATTGATGTTTTTGATGAGGAAGTTTTTGATAAGAAGCTTCGCTTTAATTTTGAAGATAAAAATCTTCTCATCAAGGACTCGGGCTTGATTCTTGAAAAAATAAAATCATCCGTAATAAAATATGCCGAACGTATAAAGCCTCTGGTCTGCGACACCTCGCTTTTAATAAAAGAAGCAATGGATAAGGGTGCTAAAGTTATAATGGAGGGAGCCCAGGGAACCCTCCTGGATCTGGATTTCGGAACTTATCCTTTTGTCACTTCGTCTAATTCAACAGCCGGAGGCGCCTGCACTGGACTTGGCATCCCTCCCCAAAAAATAGAGGAAGTAATGGGAATTACAAAAGCTTATACCACCAGAGTCGGCACAGGTCCCTTCCCTACCGAGCTTTCCGATTCCACAGGTGAAAAAATCAGGCAGGTGGGCGCAGAATACGGCACAACCACCGGAAGGCAAAGAAGATGCGGCTGGCTTGACCTTGTTATTATAAAATACTCCGTAAGGATAAACGGCATAACAGGCTTTGCATTAATGAAGCTGGACGTGCTTACGGGAATTGAGAAATTAAATCTCTGCACTTCCTATGAATATAACGGCTCTCAAATAAACTACCATGCAGCAAGGATTGGGTTTTGTCATTCTGAACGAAGTGAAGAATCTCAGCCCGAGATCCTTCGCGATGCTCAGGATGACTGCGGGGCATTCGACCGCAAAATAAAAGAATTTCCCCAGAGCCTAAGAATTCTTGAAGAATGCACACCCCGTTATGAAGAGATGGATGGCTGGCAGGAAAACATCTCAGAGGTAAAATCATTTTCCTTGCTGCTTCCGGCAGCAAGGAAATATATAACAGCAATTGAGGATTTTACTAAAGTTCCCGTGAAGATTATCTCAGTGGGACCGGAAAGAAATCAGACGATAGTTCGTTAATCTCAAACTCCAAAAGCATGCTTCTTGATTTTCTTCTCACATTCAGAGCAGAAAAGGGTTCCCTTCCTGTCGGTATCAAAGATGGAGTTTGAAAAATACATGATGCACTGGTTATTGAAGCAGTGCTTTGAACCCATCAGGTGCCCCAGCTCATGAGTCGCTTCTTTTAAAATTCGCGTAAAGAGCAGATCGTCATCGCCGGCTTCGCCGTAAAATTCAGGATGGAGCCTGTATATGGAAATCAGCGCCATTCTGTCTTCTGCAATTGCCTGGCCAAAAACAAAGTTAAGGGAAGTCAGGTAAATATCAACATCGGCAACTCCGATAAGGAACTTTGCATCCCGGGGCATGATTCTTTTCATTCTTTCCATAATAGTATTGGTAAAATACTGCTTTTTGATAATATTGTAAGCCTGGGGAGGCATAGGCATTGAATTCATTATCTTTACTTTATAAAGAAAACGCTCCTCAAGGCAGATTGCCAGTCTTGTAAAGAATTCAGTATTTATATCGCCCGCGGGCAGGAGATATATCTTTTGCGTCTTATCTTCTTTGAAACTATCCATGAATATTGCTGCCTCCCATCGAGTTAATAAACTACCCTGCAGCAAGCTGCAGGGTAGCCCTTCGGGCATGTTTGTTTTGCAGCTTGACACCCCGCAGCAAGACTACGGGGTATTCCTATTGCAAAATAAAATTCTATTGCAGAGAGAAAAATCCTGCACCATGAAGGATTAAGGCATGCGGCGAAGAAATCCTACATAAATAATTTCTGGAGGAAAAAATGAAGAAAGTTGAAACACTGAATAAAAAATTAAAACGTATAAAAATAATAAGCCTTCCCTGGGAGGATGTTGAAAATGAAAATTGCAGCGACTGCCAGATATCATGCCAGTCCGCCTGCAAAACTTCATGCACCGTGGGCAATGTTAAATGTGAAAAAAGAAGATAAATTTATTCTTTGATATTCTTCACTAAAGTTATCTGAATTCCAGAATCATCGCAAACATATTTTACCTGATCCATCAGGTGTTTCATAAGGATAATGCCTATTCCTTTTTCAACGGGATCTTTTAAAGAAAGAAGCGATGGAAATCCGCCTTTGGCGGGTTTTTGTATTATGGTAATCGTCAGCTTTTTTTCATCAAAAGCTGACTTTATTAATATACAATCGCCCGCTTCCGGCTCTTTGCGGAAAGCATTGTAGCAGGCTTCTCCCACAGCAATTTTAATATCTTCTATATCCTCTGCATTAAAGCCCAGAGTGTTTCCTATTCCGGCAAGCACAAGCCTGATTACTTTCATAAATTCAGAGCTTGCCGGAACACGAAGCTCAATGAGTTGAGCCTTGCTCATTATTTTTGTTTCTCCTTGTTTTAATCCAAACTTATCTATTATATTACTTACCCGCTTCAACCCTTTCTTAAACATAAAAAGAGAGCCAGTATCTAAAAGAATCTGGCTCTTTGATCCCAAAAAATTGTTAGAAACTAGCTGCTTGCAGTTACGCGGCCGTTTTTCTTGTCGTAGCAAGGTCTGCAATACACGGA
>JAMDEM010000163.1 GCA_023486985.1 Bacillota bacterium | reverse complement strand
GCGGAATAGAAGCCTTTGCTCCTCGTCCAAGGATTAAAGCACAGATGCCCAACAAAGCCTCAGCGGAACTGGAGAATAAGATTTTAGAGTTCTGCCTTAAGTATCCAACCTATGGGCAATTAAGGGTTTCCAATGAACTCAGGAAAGGAGGTGAATGGATAAGTCCTGGTGGTGTCAGGGAAATCTGGAAGAGGCATAATATGACGACCAGATATAGACGATTGTTGAGATTGGAGCAGGCCAGCAGGGAAACCGGCTTTGAGCTTACTCCCGAAGTTCGTGAAGCCCTTGAAAGGACTAGAGATACCTATCAGGAGATTCATGTGGAATCAAAGTATCCGGGTTATCTTCTTTGTCAGGACTTGTTCTATGTTGGTCATCTAAAAGGGGTTGGAAAGATTTACATGCAAGCTGTTATTGATTCTTTCTGTTCCTATGGATTTGCCAAGCTTTATACGATGAAGACCCCCATTACTTCCGCGGATGTCATGCATGACAAAGTCATGCCTTTTTATGAAAGGCATGAGGTTCCTGTGGAGCACATTCTTACAGACAATGGCAGGGAGTATTGCGGGAAATCTCAGCGGCACTATTATGAAGCATATCTGGAGATCAACGGGATAGAACATCGGACTACAAAAATTGCTATCCCGCGGACCAATGGTTTTGCTGAACGGTTTCATCAGACAATTCTAAATGAGTTCTTTAAGGTGGCATTTAGAAAGAAGTTTTATCCTGGGCTTGATGAGCTGCAGAAAGACCTTGATGAATTTATGAATCATTACAATGAGGAGCGAACCCATCAGGGCTATAGGCTTAACGGAAGGACACCTAAACAAGGATTTGAAGACGGTCTAAAAGAAATGGAATCCTACATGAAAGAGGCAGCATAAAAAAATACCCATTTGGAGGGAGTGTAAAGTTTAAGCCTGTTCAGGACAAATTAACAACAATAAAGTATCTCTGAAAATATCAACTATCTTTTTAGAAATTCATTCTTTTTTTCTCCTTTCTCTTTTCAGCTTACCTCAATATTTCTAACTGCGGTCTTCATGAAAATTTAAATTATGCTGTTTTTCAAAAATTCAGGCACTTCTTTGCCAAGATTAAGATAAACAAACTTAAGATGCTTTCTGAATATCTCATCAAATGGCTTTGCCATATTCAGGGGCATTGAATCAAACCACCAGGGATAATCGCTTCCCTCGGCGGCATAGAATTCTTCCCGGGCTTTCTTGTTTTTTTCTTCATCCGTACTTTCGGAAAGATTCATTAGGTCATGTCTTACTTTATAAAGCAACTCCCATGCCTTATTCTTTGCAGGACTGCCTATCCACCTGTTTAGATTTCCCATATTCCATGAGCCAACAGCTATTTCATGAAGCTCAGTTACTGGCGGAAAAGACTTTAGATATTCGCTTATGGTTACAAATTTCAAATTTGATTCTTTTGATGCAAGCGAGAAAAATTTATTCAAAAAAATGTTTTTATCATCGGGAAAACCTTCCCAGGCATTTTCACCGTCAAGAGCAATTGTAAGAAGATTGGGAACAGGCGATTCCTTCATTGATTCTGCGATTGTCTTCAGCCTGTTTAAAAAGTCTTCAGCCGCTTCTACCGGATCCCATCTTCCGTACTCGAAGCCAATCAAATCAGAAAGATATTGATCCCTGAAAAGAACGGCAATGCTGTTTTTACCTGAGCTGAATTTATACGGCTTGTATAAAAGATCAGGACGGTAAAGGTTTGCCGAAGCTCCCCCGGTAACATATATCTGCCCCTCCGGAACATTTCCATTCGGGGGCTCTCTCAAAGGTATGCCAAGAGAGGCAGAAAGAACATTTTCATCGGTTACTGTCCATTTAAAGCCCGATTCTGAAATCAAAATAAGAGCTTCACTGCTTACCGCCTGCTCTGAGGGCCATAGTCCTTCCAGGGGTTCTCCAAACAATTCAAGGTGAAAATTTCTTGCCTTTTTAATCTGAAAACCGGCATCTTCCTTGAAAGAAAATTTTATTGCCGGAAGTTTTAATCCTCCGTCGCAGTTTACAGCCGAAGAACTGTCGATCAGAAGTGGAAGTATGGGGTGGTAATAGGGTGTTGTTATAAGCTCCGCCTGACCGTTATCTTTCAGCTTTTTGTAAAGGGGAATTACCTGTTTGATGAGACTGCGGTGATATTCAATAACGGTATTTCTATCACTTTCTGAGAAATTTTTCTTATTAACAATGCTCGAAAGATCCCCATTCTCCTCAATAATTTCAGGGTCCAGCCAGAAAAGGTTAAATAAAGTTTGCAGAGCCAGATAATCTTCCTCCCTGAATTCTTTTGGCGAAGTTTTTGCTTTTTCCTGTAAAGCAAGAAGCTTTTTGCTTGCTTCATTATTGCCCTTTCTCGCAAAAGAAGGAAGAGAAAAGAAATTGCCGAGAATAAATTTCCTCTCCTGAATGCTTAACTTTGAAGGAGCTTTCTCTGAAAGAATAAGATATTTATCCTTCATGCCCTTCTCATAATCAAGTATCTGGTCAAGGAGAACAGGGGTAAGATTAAAAGTATGATGAATTTCAGGATAGCGGGAAATAAGTTTTGCTATCCCGTAATAATCCTTTGTTCCATGAAGCCTCACCCAGGGGAACTTAAAAACTTTGTCACTTAGAGCCCTGTAAAGGGGCTGATGGTGATTCCAGACAAACCCTATATATAGTGGCAATGCCATACAATTTCTCCTTATTGCTACTAAATGTTGTATATTTCTGTTAAAATTTTTAAAAACCTTTCGCCCCCTCACCTTTATCCTCTCCCGGCGGGGAGAGGGTGCAAGGATGTCATTCCACTACTGCCAGAAAAGGTTTTTTTGCTAAAATATTGAATATCTATGTAATACCAGCAAGAGGGGGGAAGCCCTTTGTTAAAACTAAAACTCTCCGAGCCAAACTGTACAGGATGCAGGAGCTGTGAAATAGTTTGCGCTCTGCATCATTACAATGAAAACAATCCTCACAAAGCAGCCCTCAGAGTCCACGGAAAATTTCCCTCCCCCGGCGCCTACTCACTGCGATTTTGCACTCAATGCGGAAAATGCGCCGAAGTATGCAAGCCTGGAGCTATCGTGGAAAAGAAAGGAATATACAAACTTTACCCTGACAAATGCAACGGATGTCTTGCCTGCATTCAGGTATGCCCCGAGGATGTGCTTTTCTTAAGCGGGAATTCAAGAATACCTATAAAGTGCGACTGGTGCGGCGAATGTATGAGAATCTGTCCCAGGGCAGTTATCAATTTAAAATCAGCTTAAGAGGTGCAGAATATGGAAGGATATGCTGGAAATATTCTAAAGATAGACCTTGATAACGAAAAAATATATACAGAGCCCTTAAGCGAAAAACTTGTAAAAGATTATATCGGCGGAAGAGGTTTCGCCTCAAGAATACTTTTTGATAGTTTAAAGCCGGGTATTGATCCTTTCTCCCCTGATAACATGATAGTTGTTGCCTCCGGACCTCTTGCGGGAACCCTTACCCCCGGAGCCGGAAAGGTTACCTTTGCAGTAAAATCTCCCGCCACCGGAAGCTACGGCGACAGCAACATGGGGGGGCACTTTATAGGTATTCTTGA
>JAMDEM010000152.1:958-3653 GCA_023486985.1 Bacillota bacterium | reverse complement strand
TTTCTCTTCAGCCGCTGGGATACAACAATCTGAAAAGCATCGCCTGCCTCTATATATTCCTTGGCTTTTTCAACCGCTCTCTCAAACTCCTCTCTGGTAAAATTTGAGTCTGCAGCAAAAGATTCCATGGAAGCAGAGTGTTCCGCAGGAATCTCAAGCGGTTTTTTAAGACTGCTTATTATGGTTTCAATTTTCTTAATCGACTCCTCATACCTTTTGTCAGCATCTCCGTCCGGAAATGCGGTGGAGACAATCTGCATTTTCTGCATCACATGGTCAAAAATTATGAGATTGTCGGTAAGAAGAAAAACTGCCTCGGGAAGTTTCATTTCGTCAGGCTTAATTGAGGGAAGTTTTTCAAAAAACCTGACAACTTCATAAGACAAATATCCCACTGCGCCTCCCCAGAATCTGGGAAGCCCTGCTATGTGAACCCGCCTGTATCCAAGAAGAAGTTCTTTTAAATAATTTAAAGGATCTTTTCCGTCCGCGCTCTCGGTAACAAGCCTCCCGCCTTTATTAAAAGATGCTTTTCCCTCGTTAAACTTAAGCAGAATCGGCGTGTCTATTCCAAGAAAAGAGTAACGTCCGAGCTGTTCGCCCCTTTCCACGCTTTCAAGAAGAAATGAACAACCCTTTCCTCTTAGCTTGATAAAAGCCGAAACAGGCGTTTCAAGGTCTGCTGGAATCTCCCTGTAAACGGGGATTATGCCGCCCTCGCTGGAAAGCTTTCGAAATTCTTCTCTGGAAGGATAAATCATGATTTTTCCTTTGAATTAATACTATATTTTATCATTTCGGAGAGGTCAGCTTCAACAACATTAAGCAGATTAAAAGTTATGCCTGACTTTTCAAGCAGTTTAAAAACTTCCTCCGGGAAATAATAAAAGCCGTCAAGCCCCTGAAAAAAGAAAATTTCAATTTTCTCAGCCGTAGCTTTTAACTTCTCAAGCTTCTCTACAAGCCCTTTCGTATCAAGATTCCTGTCTATGACAAAAACTTTTGACATTTATGCCCCTCACCTATCTAAATAGCCCGCTCGGGGAGCGGGCACTACACACTGCTCCCCGTAGTAAATCCCCCTCTGTCCCTCTTTAGTAAAGGGGGGGGGCGAATCAGGAGGCTTTAAATCTTTAGTAAAGGGGGGGCGAATCAGGAGGCTTTAAAGTAAGATTGCTTCGTCGTTTTACTCCTCGCAATGACAATAACGACCTGGCACCAAATATCACAAATGTGATATTTCAAGACCTGACCCCAATTCTTATCCCATATCGCCGAGTTCGTACATTACAGCCGTCAGGGCGGCTATTGCTGCTGTCTCCGCCCTTAAAATCCTTGGACCCAGCGAGGCAGCAAGGGCTCCGCCTTTTTCAGCTTCCATAACTTCCTGGCTTGTAAGTCCGCCCTCGGGACCCAGAATCAAAGCAATAGTTTCGATATTCTTTGAATTTCTCATAATTTCCTTGAGACTTGATTTTTCCGCTTCTTCCCAGAAAACCAACTTCAGGTCAAAATCTTTTAATGAACTGAAAATTTCTTTAAACTTTCCGGGACTCTCAACCCGTGGCACCGTAATTCTTCCCGACTGGCAGGCGGCATATTCCGCTATTCTCTGCCACCTCTTGATTTTTTCATTATCAATCTTTTCAATTTTTAAATCGCTTCTTGAAAATTCCACCGGCACAATTTTTCTGGTTCCGAGCTCGGTGGCTTTCTGCACCACCATATCAAATTTGCCGCCTTTCAGAAACCCCTGGAACAAAGTTACCTCAATGCCGGGTTCGGTTTTTAAAATTTTCTTCTCCAGGATTTTTACCGTAAGTTCATATCTCCCGATGGAATCAATGACAGCACGGTAATGAAAACCCCTGCCGTCAACCAGAAAAATTTCATCACCTTTACTCAGCCGGAGAACTTTTACAATATGCCGGAATTCCTGGCCCGTTATGCCTGCAGAATTTTCACTTATTAAGGAAGGCTCCACAAAAAATCTTCTCATGGATTTATGGAAGGAATGTTTTAAAAGTTCCTTTGAGCTTATCAAAGAAACTTTTTTCTGCTTCCTGGCTGCCTGCCGTGGCAAATTCCCTGAGGAGCTGTTTTTGCTTCTCATTAAGTCTTGTGGGAATCATTACAAAAACTGTCACAAGCTGATCGCCTCTTTTACCTGTACGAAGGCTCGGCATCCCCTTGCCTTTAAGCTTAAATACAGTGCCGTTCTGCGTACCAGCCGGAATCTTTAAAGTAGTTTTTCCGTCAAGGGTAGGAATTTCAATTTCCGTGCCAAGAGCAGCGTCAGTAAAGGTCGTATGTATCTCATGTAAAATTTCGCTTTCCTCGCGCTCGAAAAGCTCATGGGGCTTTACGTGAATAAATATATAAAGGTCTCCGTTTGGACCACCGTAAATGCCGGCTTCCCCCTCTCCGGGAATCCTTATTCTTGAGCCTGTGTCAACGCCGGCAGGTATCTTAACGTGGATTGACCTTTTTTTATAGATTCTTCCTTCACCATGACAGTGGCTGCAGGGAGTCTTTACAATTCTTCCCTCACCCTGGCAGCGCGAACAGGTATAGGATCTCACTACCTGACCAAAAGGAGTTGAGTGAACGGATCTCATCTCGCCCGTACCGTGGCATACTTCACACACTATCATATCCGAACCGGGCTCGGAACGGCTCCCCTGGCAGTTAGTGC
>JAMDEM010000152.1:0-948 GCA_023486985.1 Bacillota bacterium | reverse complement strand
GGGCACATCTTTCTCGATACCTTCATAAGCTTCTTCAAGGGTTATCTCAAGGTCATACCTGATATCCGAACCTCTCTGAGCCCTGGTGGCGGCTCTTCGCCTGCCCTGTCTTCCGAAGCCAAAAAAGGCATCAAAAATATCGCCTCCAAAAAAATCCTCAAAGCCGAAACCTCCCATCCCCGGCCCGGGCCTGCTCTCAACAGTGCCGAAAAGGTCGTACTGCTGTTTCTTCTCAGGGTCGCTTAAGACAGAGTAAGCTTCGTTAATCTCTTTAAACTTATGTTCAGCTTCAGCTTTGTTGGAAGCTACATCGGGATGATATTTTCTGGCAAGCTTCCTGTATGACTGCTTTATTTCATCAATGGTAGCATTCCGGCTTACGCCGAGAGTTTCATAGTAATCTGGCACTTAAAATATTTCCTCCGATACTGTAAAAAAAGGGGACTCGTATTCTTTAAAATAGAATCCCGCTTATTTCTTTGATTATTCTTCAACGGGACGGGATAAACCCGACCCCTGCAAGTTTATTTCTTGAACCAGTCGAAGAGATCTTCTTCTGAAGGTTCTTCTTCAATTATTACGCCTTTGTCTTTTGCCTGTCCCCTGGCACCCAGCTTTTCTCCGCCCACAGCAAGATATGCCTCGGTGGATATGGAGTAGAGAGCATCGGTAAGCACCTTCGAATCGTTTTTAATTCTTTCAATGTCGTAAGTCTGCAGGCTCAGGCGCAGTTTTTCCATAGCATCTCTCACCTTGCGCACCTGATCAAGGGCTATTCTGTCTGCCAATTCTCTCAATGTCCTTTCAGCCGTATCCAGCTCAGTATTGGCTCTGTTTCTGGATTGTGCCTCGTCTCTCTTCTTTCCATCCTCTTCGGCATATACAGCAGCATCCTTAACCATCTTGTTAATTTCTTCCTGAGTAAGATTGGTCGGGGACTGGCAAAAG
>JAMDEM010000068.1 GCA_023486985.1 Bacillota bacterium | reverse complement strand
GGAGAATTTGAAAGCCCCTGGGATGTTGCAGTGGACAGCATGGAAAATGTCTATGTGGCTGATACTTTTAATAACCGGGTACAGAAGTTTACTTTAAGAGGACAATTTGTCGGACTGTGGGGCACCGATGGCTCGGATAAAGGGCAGTTTAAATATCCCTCTGCCATTGCTCTTGACCCGAATGAAGATGTTCTGGTAGTAGATACCGGAAACAACAGGGTGCAGAAGTTTACTTCTGACGGCACCTTCCACCACAGCTGGGGAAGCAGGGGGACGGGAAACAGCCAGTTTATTCAGCCCTGGGGCATTTTTGTTGACAGCCGCGGCTACATTTATGTTGCGGATTCGGGCAATAACAGGATTCAGGCTTTCAGAAAACACAGGGGGATTTTATATTTTATTTTCGGCGAAAAACAGGCTCCGGAAGAAACAACGCCTGCATCGAAGACTCCGGTTCAGACTGTAATGCCGCCGGCTATAACACCGGCTTTAACTCAGACACCATCACCTGTGGAAACAACTCCGGCGATGACACCCACCGAATCGCCTACCGTTGAGATTCCTACCGAATCTCCAACGGAGGAGCCGTCGCCCGGCGTTACGAAAACTCAGGAGAATTTTTAAAAAGGCAATCATTGCGAG
This sequence comes from Bacillota bacterium, assembly GCA_023486985.1. Classification (GTDB taxonomy): domain Bacteria; phylum Vulcanimicrobiota; class JAMDEM01; order JAMDEM01; family JAMDEM01; genus JAMDEM01. The sequence goes on along the minus strand of JAMDEM010000068.1, from coordinate 2,987 downwards.
GCTACTGAAAGCCGGGTACTCACCCTTTCAGGGTGGGTGGGGAGTCTCGCATAATTGTATATCTCTGAAAATGTCAACACTCTTTTTAGGAATTTAATATTTTTTCTCCTTTCTCTTTTTAAATGACCTCTTAATTTGTCATTGGGCAGGCAAAAGGGGTCACGGTTTTTAACAAAAAATACTACGGAAAAATATATGAATTTGAAGGAAACCCCTCATTTTTATAGAATATCTCTTCTCTTCGTCCGATCTCGTGGTCGGACGATAAATATCTATAGGGAGGTGTAATCGAATGAAGGCAACTCTCGCAAAAGAGACTCCAAAGTTCGATATCAAAGATTCAGCACTGGCAGCGGAAGGGAAATTAAGAATAGAATGGGCTTCCCAGCAAATGCCGGTTTTAAAACTTATAAGGGAAAGGTTTGCCAAGGAAAAACCTCTTAAGGGAACCAGGCTGGCGGCGTGCCTGCATGTAACCACTGAAACAGCAAACCTTATTACCACTCTCAAGGCAGGAGGGGCGGAAGTAGTTCTTTGCGCCTCAAATCCTTTAAGCACCCAGGATGATGTGGCGGCATCACTTGTTGTTCATGAAAAAATCCCTGTTTATGCAATAAAAGGTGAAAACCACCAGACTTATTACCAGCATATTCAATGGGCTCTTGACCATAAACCCCATGTCACAATGGATGACGGAGCGGACATTGTTTCCACTCTTCATTCCCAGAGAAAAGAGCTTCTTGATAATATTATCGGCGGCACAGAAGAAACTACAACCGGGGTGATTAGGCTTCGCAGTATGGAGAAAGACGGAGCCCTCTGCTATCCGATAGTTGCAGTAAATGACGCCAAGACCAAGCAGTTTTTTGACAACCGCTACGGCACTGGTCAGAGCAGTATTGACGGCATTTTAAGGGCTACCAATGTTCTGATTGCCGGCAAGGCGTTTGTCGTCATCGGCTACGGCTGGTGCGGCAGAGGCATTGCCATGAGAGCAAGGGGCATGGGCGCAAGGGTCATAGTTACCGAAGTCGAGCCTTTAAAGGCTCTTGAGGCTGTCATGGACGGCTTTGAGGCAATGGCAATACGGGAGGCAGCGGCAGTGGGCGATATCTTTATTACCGCCACCGGCAACATTAACTGCATCCGCCGTGAGCACATGAAGCTCATGAAAGACGGAGCAATCCTTTGCAACTCAGGCCATTTCAATGTTGAGATAGACTTAAAGGCTCTTGACGAGCTGGCAAAAAAGAGAAGGAAGATAAGGGAGTTTGTTGAAGAGTACGTCATATCCGACGAGCAGAAGATATATCTCCTTGGCGAAGGAAGATTGATAAATCTTGCCGCGGCGGAAGGGCATCCGGCGCAGGTTATGGATATGAGCTTTGCCAACCAGGCACTGGCAGCGGAATTTATGGTGGGACTGGGAAAGAAGCTTGAAAAGAAAGTATATAAGGTGCCTGAGGTCATTGACAAAGAAATTGCCAAGCTAAAGCTGAAAAGCATGGGAATCCAGATTGATACCCTTACCAGGGAGCAGAAGCAGTATCTGGCTTCATGGGAAATGGGAACATAGAAGAGGCATGGTTTTCCGTCTAATTTAAGCAGAAGGTGAGGGTTGTAGATGGAAGAGACCTTTGATTACAAGACGCCGGCAAATATTGCATCTATAGTTCTTATTTCTGTTTTGATTATATGTGATATAGCCGTTTTTATCGGCGTGCTGGTGTTATTACCTTTAAAGTCGAATTTGAGATTCCCGGGGGATACCATATTTTTAACCCTTTTCTGCGTTGTATTCCTTATGGTAATGGCAGAAGCACTGATAAGAAATCTTTATCAATATCTTTATGAAAGTATTCATATAACAGATGACGGCAAAAATATAAGGCATTTTCTTAAAGATGAAGTTGAAAAGTTCAAGATGGATGATATAGAAAAAATGACTGTCAAGCCTTTTCACCTGCGTAAGAGAGCTTATTCATTGCAGTCTAAAGGCTCAAGGAAGCTGACACGGTTTTATTCTAATGTTTTTGATTGCCAGCGGCTTGTTTTTCTGATAGAATATAATACCGGCAAAAAATTTGTCCGGAGCAGTGTATAGATTAACCAGGGTAGAAGGAAGGCGATAGCTAATCTTCTTAAAAGTTAAGCTGTCTCTGTATTTTTATTTTCTTAAGGGGGTATAAAATTGGCAAAGACACGGTATCTGTTCACTTCAGAGTCGGTAACTGAAGGGCATCCTGACAAGGTAGCTGATCAAATCTCCGATGCAGTTTTAGATGAAATCATAGGAAAAGACCCGAACGCCCGCGTTGCCTGTGAAGTTCTTGTTCACACTGGCTGCGTTCACATTTCAGGTCAGATAACGACTAATTGTTATGTGGATATAGCCAAGGTAGCAAGGGATACCATAAAGGATATCGGCTATACAAGAGCCAAGTACGGACTGGATGCGGAAACCTGCGGCATTCTCATTTCAATAGATGAGCAGTCTTCCGACATCGCCATGGGCGTTGACAAGGCTCTGGAAGCAAAAGAAGGCAAGATGGAAGCTGAAAAGGATGTGGAATCACTTGGAGCAGGCGACCAGGGCATGATGTTCGGCTATGCCTGCACTGAAACTCCAGAGCTCATGCCTCTTCCCATTACCCTTGCCCATGATCTTTCAAAGATGCTTGCGGCTGTCCGTAAAAATGGAGATATTCCGTACTTAAGGCCCGACGGCAAGAGCCAGGTTACCGTTGAGTACGAAGATGGAAAACCTGTAAGAATAGAAAACGTGGTGATTTCTGCCCAGCATAAGCCGGAAATTCCTCTTGATGTTATAAGAACCGACATTGTTGAAATGGTTGTCAAGCTGGTTGTGCCTCATGAATTAATGGATAAAAGAACAAGAATCTATGTAAATCCCACCGGCCGTTTTGTAATCGGGGGACCCCAGGGTGATACCGGTCTTACCGGCAGAAAAATTATCGTGGATACCT
>JAMDEM010000181.1 GCA_023486985.1 Bacillota bacterium | reverse complement strand
ATTACAAAGGGTAAAGTTCTCATTGAAGTATCCGGCAAGGTTTCGCCTGCAAGAATTCCCGTTTTAAGCAAACTGGGCGTTGATTTTATTTCAATCGGGGCTCTTACCCATTCCGCAAAAGCTCTTGATATAAGTTTAAAAATTTTGAGAATTTATTAATGCCGTCGTAGAGGTATTTGCAGGGATTCAATTCATTGAACCCGATAATGGCGGGTTTGATTTTTTAACTCCCCCACCCCCCTCTTTGACAAAGAGGGGGATAACTCTTTATCCCTCCCCTTAAATTAAGGGGAGGTCAGGCGGGGTTAATGAATCAAACCCCTACAAGTTATCAGGTATTTTTAAGGACAGGGGCAATAAATTATGAAAGAATCTTTTTCTGCAGATGCCGTTAAAAAGTCACTGGCTGGTATTCCGGAAATAAAGAAAATTTATTATAAAAAAATACTTGATTCTACCAATCTTCTTGCAAAAGAGCTTGCTTTAGAAGGCGCTCCGTCCGGCACACTGGTAATTGCCGACGAGCAGAGCAAAGGAAGGGGAAGAAAAAAACGTTCATGGTTTTCTCCGCCCCGTTCCGGCTTATGGTTCAGCCTTATCCTTCAACCTGAAGAGGTTCATGATTATTCGCTTCTCACCACCGCCGCCGGGGTAGCGGCAGCAAAAGCTATAAAAAAAGCTTGTGATATGGAAGTAAAACTGCGCTGGCCCAACGATTTAATTTTAAACGGCAAGAAATGCGGGGGAATCCTTGTGGAATCACGCCTGTCGGGGACGAAGCCAAAATTTTTTATAGCCGGAATGGGGATAAATGTTAACATTGAAAAGAAAAACTTTCCCTCTCAATTAAAATCTGCCGCCACCTCGCTTCTTATCGAAAGCAGAAAGAGAATATCAAGAACTTCTTTGCTGGAAGAAATAATAAAGGAACTCTTTGCCAGCCTGAAAAAACAATCTAATGAAGTAATAAAAGAAGCAAAAGAGTTTTCGGAAATCATGGGGAAAAAAGTAAAAATTACTTCAGGCAGAGAAATTATAGAAGGAGTTGCTGAGAATCTTTCCTCAAGCGGAAGCATTATTATTAAGACTGAAAGCGGAGATATGAAAGAAATTCTCACGTGCGACAGGATAAAAATTGTAAAAGAATTAAGAGGGAATGCCCCCTCACCAGGGGGGCAAAGGTATTCAATAAAGTCTTCTCACCATAGGGGCGAGGGCATACAATAAAGTTCTCTCACCAGCGGAGTGAGGGACGGGAGGAGAAAACAGGCAAAATTAATGGATTTTTTAATTGACATATTTTTGTTGCTGACTGGACTCCTTGTGATTCTTGGCGGCTGCGAGCTTTTCACTAACGGAATCGAGTGGATGGGAAAAAGATTCAATGTGGCAGAAGGCGCAGTGGGAAGTATCCTGGCAGCAGTTGGCACGGCTCTTCCGGAGACAATGGTCCCATTGGTGGCAATAATAGGAAGTTTCTTTACGAAAAGCACTGCTGCAAACAATATCGCCGTAGGAGCCATTCTGGGAGCTCCTTTCATGCTTGGCACTCTTGCTTTCTTTGTAACAGGTCTTGCCATTCTCATCTTTACCAAACAGGGGAAAAGAACTAAAGACATCTGCGTGGACAGCCGGTATATAATCAGGGATATGTCTTATTTTCTTATTGTCTTTTTTGTTGTAGTATTAAGCGGGCTGTTCAGGCTGCCATTCGCCGGAAAAGTTATTCTGGCTGTATTACTCCTGGGCTTTTACGGATATTATATTTTTATTACAATTACCCAGGAAGGCAAAGTCGGCGAAGATTTAAAAGCCCTTCACTTTGCCAGAAACAGCGAAATTCCCAAAAGAAGGTGGATTTTTGTTCAACTGTTTGTATCCCTGGCTTTAATAATCGGCGGTGCCCATATCTTCGTGGTCTATCTTGAAAAATTTGCCAGCCTTATCCATGCCCCGCCCCTTATACTCTCTCTTCTCCTTACACCCGTGGCAACTGAACTCCCTGAAAAAATGTCCAGCGTAATCTGGGTAAGCCAGAAAAAAGATACTCTTGCTCTAGGAAATATCACAGGGGCAATGGTGTTTCAAACATGTATTCCTGTTTCGGTGGGGCTGATAGGAACAACGTGGGTTTTTGACGGTTATTGCATTGCGTCAACCCTGATAACACTTGCCTCAGGGCTTACAATTTATCTGTTAACATCAAGAAAAAAATGCTTTTCTCCTTCGATTTTGATGATGGGAGGCATCTTCTATCTTATCTTTATTTTATATATACTTTTTTCCCAAAAATGACATCTACGTTATCTGGAAAGCCTTCTTATTTTCTTTGTCCAGCTCGTCCATCTTCCTGAGAATCTCATCAATGTATAAAATCCCGTCTTCAGAAAGACTTGCAGAAAATTGAGATTTTAAAATGTCACAGGTATTCCTCACATACTGGATAGATGTAGATATTGATGTATTTATCTCTTTCATATCCTCTTCGCTGTCCTCATCAATGCCCGACAAAGCCGCCACCGAGGAACAATAAAATTTCACCCTTTCACGTAAAGCTTTGAATTCTAAAGAAAGCTTCTCAAATTCTTCATGAAGCGATCCCTCATCTTTGTCAGACTCACCCAAGCCATGATGCAGACTATTGATTTTTTCCGGAATCGCTGTAACTGCCTTTTGAAGTTCCTCCTGAATTGACAGGAAAAGGTTCTTTGATATTTCCAGCTCCATCTTCTGCCAGCCAATGCCAAAAATTATATCAAGTATAGTGTGAAGGCAGTCGCAAATTCTTTCAAGAATTTCCCGCGGAACCACTTTTATTTTTTCTACAAGCCTGGCTCTCTCATCAGGGTCTAATTTTAAAACTTTTGCTTCCCCGCGGATATATTTCATATTTGGATGAAATGTAAAAATTTGAGCGGTAAGGCAGTATCCCAGCAGTTTGCCACTTATCACGATTGGAATCACACCGTTTAGAAATCCGGTAGAGCATTCGAGGTAAATGGGTTTATCCTCATCCCACTGTCTTTCAAGGATTTCAAAGTGCTTCTCATCGGCAATTTTTCCGCACTTCATGCAAAACCCGGAAAGACTCATATCTTTTTTCCTGATTATTGCAGGACAAAAAAAGGTAAAATCGGTGCTGCCCATAAGAGGTAAATAATCATTGTCAACAAATAAAATTTGAAATCCGGTTAACTTAAAGAAGCTCTCCTGGAATTTCTGAAGAATATCAACTCCCAGAACATCCCAGAGCTTGGCAGAACATCCGCTCATTTTCCCCCCCTATAAAGACGCAGATTTAGAAGCTACCATGGGCAAAAAGCCCATCGTATCCTCAGGCTTCTCCTTCGGCAAGCTTGTTTTCTCACGTTCTTTCACGGGCGTGCAACCTATCTTCTGCTTCGCTCTCGCCGAGCTGCTCGCCCGGCTTCATTCTTGAATTCAGGGTTTTGCGGAACCTTCTAGGCTGCGCATCTGCTTCGCCAAGAAGTTCCAGCCAAAACCCATGCTCTTGCTTTGCAAGCCCTCCCTATTCGGTCGGGGCGCACCCTGTGATTTTTAATAGTTCGAAAATTAAACCGGCTGAGAAGATTTATTACTTCTTCATCTGTATTCTGTCCAAAATCAATGTAAAACTGGCCCACTGCATAAAATATCTTCGGCTCATAAAGGCATATGACATTGTCAACTTAGTTTTCATTCTCATTATGATTTCCTGTGGCTGTCCCGTCCGAATAGGGAGGGCTTGCAAA
>JAMDEM010000080.1 GCA_023486985.1 Bacillota bacterium | reverse complement strand
TTCTCATCAAAGGGAATTTAACGGATATTTTATAAAATCAGATGAGCCGATTATAAAAAGAGCGGTTGAAGCCGCCGGGAGAATTAAATTAAACCCGGCTCTTGAAGCTTCCGGCGGCGGAAGCGATGCAAACATTCTTAACGAAAAAGGTGTTAAAAGCGTTGTTTTGGGCGTTGGATTTAAAAACCCTCACTCAAAAAATGAAAGTATGGACCTGAATGACCTTGTAAATGTGGCAGAATTAGTTTTTGAGATAGCAACTCTTTAAACTCTTATTCCGGTTGCGTTTTAGCCTATCAGGTTCCTTTGATTGCAAATTGCTCATAATTTAGTATAATATTAAATGCTAATAACATATACTTTGAGCCGCAGTTTTTGCTATCTAAATTTTGGATGACGGTATAGGTTAAAGATATGGGAGGCAATCATGAAATATAAAGTAAACTTAAAAAAAACTGAAGAAGGTTATGCAGTTTGGTGTCCTGGACTACCTGGTTGTTGGTCACAGGGCAAAACTGAGGAAGAAGCTTTAGAAAATATTAAAGATGCAATACATGAGTACCTGGCAGCAGTTGAGGAATTAAGCAAAGACAAAGAATCCCGCTATGTGGACGTGGCTTGATAAAAATGCCTTCACTTCCGAATATAAAACACCGGCGAGCTGTTAAGGCTTTCAAAAAAGCAGGTTTCTGGATTATCAGGCAGGGTAAACATATTATCATGACTAATGGAGAGCGGATTATCACTATTCCAAGGGCAAATCCAATTAATGTTTTTACAATGGCTGGAATTGTGAGAGATGCTGGTTTAAGTGTAGAGGAGTTCAAAAAACTTTTATGAAGGGCAGAAATTGGACGAACGTATAACCAGCCGGCATAATGAAAAAATAAAGTATATGAGGTCCCTTCAGGAAGGAAAATTCCGCAAAAACGAGGGGAAGTTTCTTATTGAAGGGATTCATCTTTTTAAAGAAGCTTTATCTTCGGAATTTAAATTCAGTCTTATTTTTTATTCTCACCGTCTTTTAAAAACAGAAGAGGGGAGAATCATTTTAGCTAAGCTGGATGAAACAGACTGCGAGAAATATTTAATTGATGATGAGTTAATGGAGTATATTTCGCCTTCTGAGACTCCCCAGGGGATAACCGGAGCCGCTCAAAAGATAGTCTGGGACAAAAGGAACATTCTTAAAGATAAAAAAATAAGGCTTGTAGCTCTTGAAGAGGTACGGGACCCCGGTAATCTGGGAGCCATAATCAGAACCGCCGCCTGTGCAGGTTTTAGCGGGGTAATTCTCCTTGGCGATTGTGCCGATCCCTTTAACCCCAAGGTTGTAAGAGCAACTCAGGGAGCCATTTTTAAAATACCGCTCATCAACCTTAAAGATACGAAAAGCATGAAGGAGCAGTTCTCTCCGGCAAAGTTAAAACTTGCCGCCTCCACTCCTTATGAAGGTGAAGCCTATTATGATGCCAGCCTTAAGCCTCCTGTAGCAATCATTCTGGGGACAGAGGCAAGAGGGCTTTCTGAAGAAACACTGTCCCTTTGTGATATTAAAATCAGGATACCTTTATCAGCCTCGATGGACTCTTTGAACCTGTCGGTTTCAGCCGGAATTTTAATCTATGAGACCTGCAGACAGCTTGAAAAATCGAACAAACATTCACTTGTCAATCAGGGCAAAATATGATATACTTCCATTAGGTTGAACACTGAAAGGAGTTGATTTCTCTTATGATGACTCCGGAGCTTTTTTGGAAACTTTTCAGAGCGACGGGGTCTGTGGCTGCCTATATAATGTATAAAAAGCTGAAGGCGGTAAAAACTTAAGTTAAGAGAGGTGTTTGGACTTAATGATGATGGGTGCCGATTTTTACTGGGAAGTATTTCGCAACACTGGTAATCCGAAGGCATACATTCTGTATAAGGAAACACAGGAGACTGAGGATTCAACCAACAAAGAGGAATAATCAGGTAAAATAATTTTAAGAGGCAACAAGATTCCCCGGAGAAGCTTCTCAGGAAGTTTTTTCGGGGAATTAATTTTTAGAAGGAAATAAAAATAAAAATAAAGAATTCCAGTATCATTCAATATTGGAGGCGGTTGATGAAAGAAGAACTTGAAAAATTAAGGGCAGAAGTTGAACCGGCTTTAAAAGAAGTAAAAGATACAAAAAGTCTTGAGGAATGCAGGATAAAGTGGCTGGGCAAAAAAGGAGCTCTTACCGGCATTTTAAAGAACATGGGCAAATTGACGCCCGAAGAAAGGCCTGTCTTTGGCAAGCTTGCCAATGAGGTAAAGGAGCATATAGAGAAGGCTCTCGGAGAGAAACAGGAAGCCTTAAAACAGGAAGAAACCCGCTCAAAATTTGTAAAAGAGAAGCTGGATGTTACCCTTCCCGGGAAAAAAATGAATCCTGGAAGACTTCATCCGCTTACCACAACCTTTAACCAGATAAAGGGGATATTCATGGGCCTCGGCTTTGAATTTGCAGAAGGGCCTGAAGTGGAAAGTGACTACTATAATTTTGAGGCTTTAAACATCCCTGCCGACCATCCTTCAAGGGAAATGTGGGATTCCTTTTTTATAAACTACCCTGCAGCAGGACTGCAGGGTAGCCCTTCGGGCAAGTTTGTTTTGCGGCAGGAGTTGACTAAGAGGGTTGGGATTTGTCATTCTGAACAAAGTGAAGAATCTCAATCCGAGATCCTTCGCAATGCTCAGGATGACTGCGGGGTATTCAATCGCAAAATAAGCGATAATCTGCTTTTGAGGAGTCACACTACCCCTGTTCAGATACGGGTATTGGAGAAAAGAACTCCGCCCCTGAGAGTAATTGCTTCGGGCAGATGCTACAGGAGAGACGCCGTGGATGCAACTCACTCCTGGATGTTTAACCAATTTGAGGGATTCATGGTTGACAGGGATGTTACCTTTGGCGACCTTAAAGGGGTTTTAATGGCTTTTGCCCGGGAGATGTTCGGACAGGAAAGACGGGCAAAGTTTATTCCCAGCTATTTCCCGTTTACCGAGCCAAGCGCTGAAGTTGCAATTGACTGCTTTGTCTGTTCGGGAAAGGGCTGCCGCCTGTGCAAAAACTCGGGCTGGATTGAGATTCTGGGCTGCGGGATGATTCATCCCAGGGTTTTGCGGGTGGTAAATTATGATACTGAAAAATATACCGGCTTTGCTTTTGGAATGGGTGTTGAAAGGACAGCAATGCTTAAATACGGCATTGATGATATAAGGCTTTTCTTTGAAAATGATGTAAGGTTTTTGAAGCAATTTTAGGTGCAAATGTGCCCCTCACCTTTATCCTCTCCCCAGAGGGGAGAGGATAAAGGTGAGGGGGTATAGAGTTTAAAAAATATTAATGATATTTAATGCGTTTGCATTAGCGAGAGGAGAAATTTAGTGAAAGTTCCTTTGGGATGGCTTAAAGATTATGTGGATATTGACATACCTGCCGGAGAGCTGGCAGAGAAACTGCTGGCTAGCGGAATTCCCGTGGAAGGCATTGAAAACAGAAATGAAGCAGGGCTTAAAGGGGTGGTGGTAGGTCAGATAGTTAAGCTTGAAAAGCATCCTAATGCAGATAAACTTGTGGTGACTGATGTGGATGTTGGCAACGGAAAAATTCAGATTGTTACCGGGGCAATGAATGTAAGGCAGGGCGATAAGGTGCCGGTGGCTTTATCAGGGGCAAGCCTGGCAGGCGGTGTGAGGATTAAAAAATCCAACTTAAGAGGCATTCCTTCTGAAGGAATGATGTGTTCCGCAAATGAGCTTGCTTTAAA
>JAMDEM010000067.1 GCA_023486985.1 Bacillota bacterium | reverse complement strand
GGAACAAATAAGCAAGCTTGTTTTGCGGCACGACACTCCGCAGAAAAACTGCGGAGTCTTCAATCGCAAAATAACCCCACCTAACCTCCCCTTAAATAAGGGGAGGGGTTAAATAAACTTATATTGACAAAAGAAGGTGACTGCCATGTTTCTTAAATTTCTGCAGGAAAAATGCATCGGCTGTAAACTATGCCATCTGGCATGTTCAGCCGCAAGGCTGGATCTCTTCAGCCACAAAAGTTCCAATGTTTTAGTTGAATCCCTTTACAGGGATAACGAACTGGAAGTCCTGGGCAGTGTCTGCGACAGATGCAATGAATGCCTGAAAGCCTGTCCGATTGAGTCAATAAGCGAATTAAACGGCTTTCTGTCTGTGGACAAAAAAACATGCACATCCTGCGAAGCATGCGTAAATGCCTGCCCTAAAGGGATTATCTTTATGTGGCAGGACTTCCCTCAAATCTGCAACATGTGCAGCGGACACCCCGAATGCATATCAGTCTGTCCCAGGGAAGCTATAGCGGCGGAGGTGTAAATAATGAGCAGCTTAACCGGAATAATGTTAAGAGTTAATCTCTCTGAAAATAAAGTTTCAAAAGAAACCATCAAACGGGAATGGGTTGACAACTACTTTGGAGGCAAGGGACTTGGATACCGTTATCTCATAGAAGAAGTGCCGGCTAAAGTTGACCCCCTTTCGCCTAAAAATAAGATGGTCTTTATAACCGGACCCCTTGCGGGGACCCCTGTTTCCAGTACCTCTAAACTCTGCATAATCACAAAATCTCCTGCAACCGGCACAATTCTTGACTGCTCCATAGGCGGCATGGCGCCGGCAGAAATTAAATTCGCCGGCTATGACGGAATTATAATAGAAGGCAAAGCCGCAAATCCCGTCTATCTCGTGATTGACGATTCAAAAGTTGAAATAAAAGACGCAAAAACCTTATGGGGCAAAGGAACAAGAGATACAGAATTCGCCTTAAGAAGCGAGCTTGGAAGCGATGATTTTAAGATAATGTCAATCGGCCAGGCAGGCGAAAACCTTGTTCCTTTCTCCTGTATAACATCAGAAATATACAGACAGGCAGGCAGAGGCGGGGCGGGCGCCGTTATGGGGAGCAAAAACTTAAAAGCCATGGCAATCAGAGGAAGCGGAAGCCTGAAGATGAAAGATTCTAAAGAGCTCATGGAGAAAATAAAAAAAGTAATGAAAGATGTGGTTCTCACAGCCGACAATCTCTGGGCTTTTACCGACGGAACACCGATGATTGTTGACATGGCTCATAATGCCGGGATTCTCCCGACCAGGAATTTCCAGTCCGGCTCTTTTGAGGGATACAGCAAAATTGATTCCGAATCAGTAAAGTCCGCCCTTAAAAACAAAAAAGCCTGCTTCGGCTGCGCCCTTGGCTGCGGAAATTTCATTGCCTTTGACGGCATTAGAGTTGAAGGACCTGAATATGAAACACTTTCTGTAGCAGGTTCAAACTGCGGGATTGATGATTTAAAGGCAGTGGCGGAATTTAACCGCGTCTGTGATGATTACGGCATTGACACCATCTCTGCCGGCGGCACAATAGCTTATGCAATGGAGATGACCGAGAGAAAAATCCATGATTTCGGCATAACCTTTGGAGATGCAAAAAAATATGTTAAGATACCTGAATTGATAGCTAAAAAAGAAGGTGTCGGTAAAGATCTTGCCCTTGGCTCAAAAGCTTTATCTGAAAAATACGGCGGCAGGGAATTTGCCATGCATGTTAAAGGGCTTGAAATACCGGGATACGAACCCAGGGGCTCATGGGGAATGAGTCTTGCTTACGGCACTGCGGAAAGAGGCGCATGCCATTTGAGAGCCTGGACTGTGGCAAGCGAAGCTTTTGGAGATCTGGATCCATTTACCGTTGAAGGCAAGGCTGAACTTGTATTAAATAATCAGAACAATAATGCAATAAAATTTTCAGTCTGCATCTGCGACTTCTGGGCTATTTCACCTGAAGTAATGGCAGAGATGACCTCACTTGCTCTTGAAAGGGAAGTAACAGCCGGCGAACTTATAAAAGCAGGAGAAAGAATCTGGAATCTTGGCAGGCTCTTTAATTTAAGAGAGGGATTCTCAAGGAAAGACGACTATCTTCCCGCAAGAATTTATCAGGAAAGCTTAAAAGGCGGCTCCACCGACGGCAAATTTATCCCACTGGAAGATTACGAAAAAATGCTTTCTGAATATTATTCCCTCAGGGGCTGGGATAACGAAGGGGTTCCGTCAAAAGAAAAGCTGGAAGAACTGGGAATTGCCGAATTTTTAGTAAAGGCTGTGTAGGGGTCGGATTTATCCGGCCCGTTTGTATAGGGGTTGGGCTTATCCCAACCCGATAACGGCGGGTTTGATTTTTTAACTCCCACCTCCCTTAAATTAAGGGGAGGTCGGGTGGGGTTAATAAACAAGTTTGTTTTCTCACGTTATTTCATGGGCGTGCGCTTGTGATTTTAATAGCTCGAAAATAAATCAAACCCCTACAGGTTAGGAGGAATTGCCATGCAAAAAATGTGGATTGGCGGCAAATTTACCGATTCACTTTCCAAAAACGGTACCATAAAAGTAATAAACCCGGCAACCGAAGAAGTTCTGGATGAGGTGCCGAAAGGCACAAAAGAGGATGCCCAGCGCGCCGTTGATGAAGCAAACAAAGCCTTTCCGGAATGGAAGCAAATCCCGGGAGTTCAAAAAGCCGAAATGTTTCATGAAATCGCCCGGCATCTCAGGAACAAAAAAGAAGAAATTGCAAGAATTCTTACTCTCGAAGGCGGGAAGCCTTTAAAAGAAAACATAGATGAAATCGGCTGGGTAACAGGCTGCATTGATTATTACGCAGAAATAGGCAGAAATTACAGGGGCAGGGTACTTCCCTCTATCGAGTCCGCCCAGTTAAGCATGGTTTTAAAAGAGCCTTTCGGCGTGGCAGTCTGCATTGTCCCGTGGAATTATCCCCTTCTTTTGATGGCATGGAAAGTTGCTCCGGCGCTGGCGGCAGGAAATACCGTTATCATTAAGCCCTCAAGCGTTACGCCGTTATCAACACTTGCAATGGCGGAAATTTTCAGCATCCTTCCTCCCGGCACTGTAAATATAGTAACAGGGAGCGGCAAGGAAGTTGGAGATCACCTGGTTTCCAGCGATAAAACACATGTTGTTGCTTTTACCGGCAGCGTGGAAGTTGGAAAACATATAGCCGCTCTGGCAGCGGAAAAAGTAAAAAAAGTAATACTTGAGCTTGGAGGAAAAGACCCCTTTATTGTCTGCGAAGATGCCGATATCGAAGTGGCGGCAAAAGGCGTTGCCTGGGCGGCTTTTTTAAACTCGGGCCAGGTCTGCACTTCCACTGAAAGAATTTATGTGCATGAAAGCATTTCAAAAAAATTCACTGAGGCTCTGGCTGAATTTACAAAAAGCTTGCGGCTTGGTCCAGGGATCGAGCCTGCCACTGATGTGGGACCCATGGCTGGAAATTCATACAGGGCTAAAGTGGAAAAACAGGTGGATGAAGCAATTGGCTCAGGTGCAAAAATCCTCACCGGGGGAAAACGTCCGCCTCAATTCAAAAAAGGATATTTCTACGAACCCACCGTAATTACCAACGTTAATCACTCCATGAGGATTATGCAGGAAGAAACTTTTGGACCTGTAGCGCCTGTAATGACATACAAAAATTTTGATGAAGCAATTGAACTGGCAAACGATACGCAGTATGGACTGGGAGCAAATATCTATACTTACGACCCTATGAATATCAAGAAATTCTATGAAGAAGTGAAAGCCATCCTATCTG
>JAMDEM010000074.1 GCA_023486985.1 Bacillota bacterium | reverse complement strand
AGGGCAGTTTTCTATCATTAGTTTTACTTTTTTACCGGATGCGTATTTCACCAGAGGCGGGAAAACTTCAGAAAATTCTTTGAGGCTTTCATCAGTTGACTTTTTTGGGTCCCGCCCTGTAAAAGTTCCAACAAGTTTTACGCCGAGCAGGCTTGCGGCATCAATAACTTTTTTGAGGTGGCCGTGGTGTTTTTTTCTTTTTTCCATATCAGGATCAAGATTATTTGGATAATAGGCAAGGGAAGAAATTTCCATGCCGTGGCTTTCAAATAATTTCTTTATTTTACCGGCACCGGCTTTGTCAAGATTTACCACATCTATATGGTGAACACCGGAATAAGCCCTGTCTTTGGTTTCTGAAGGCCAGCATGCCACTTCAAGAGCCTGAAATCCTTCGCTGGAAGCCCATTTTACAATTTCTTCCAGGTTAAGCTCAGGAAAACAAGCGGTTATGAAGCCGAGTTTCAAAAAAATCACCTCTTCATTGGCATAATTCGATAACGGCAGGTATTTTTCCTCTGGAGGTTTTTTGGTCTTCTTAATAGAAATGTGAATCATGAACTTAACGCTTGGAATTATAGGGCTTACAAATTCTGGCAAAACCACACTTTTTAATGCACTTACAAGGGGAAAAGCCGAGGTTTCAACTCATCTTTTTTCAACCATGGAGCCTAACATTGGAAAAGCGCCTCTTCATGACGAGCGCCTTGACAGATTGCAGGCTTTTTATAATTCAAAAAAACTTATTCCGGCTGATATAACTTTTGTGGATATTGCCGGGCTTACAAAGGGCGCAAGCAAGGGGGAGGGCATTGGCAACCAGTTTCTTGCCCATATAAGAAATACTGATGCCATTGTGGCGGTTTTGCGATGTTTCAGTGATCCCGCTGTGCCTCCTGCTCTTGGAGAAATTAACCCTCTCGGAGAGATGGAAACCCTTGACCTTGAGCTTATTCTTGCAGACCTTACAGTGGCGGAGAAAGCGATTGAAAAGAGAGAAAAATCTGCCAGGGTCGGAGAAAAAGTTAAAAATGACGACCTTCCGGCGCTAAAGGCGATTTATGAGGTTCTCTCAGAAGGAAGACCTGCAAGAACAGCCGGTTTATCAGAAGAGGAAAGAGAAAAGCTTAAAGCATTCACGTTCCTTACTTTAAAGCCTATTTTATATGTTGCAAATATTGATGAGAAAGATATAGGTTCTGAGAGCGAGAATTTAGCCTCTCTTAAGGAGAAAATAGGAAAAGATGCGCCTCTTTTAATTCTTTCGGCAAAGATTGAAGCTGAATTAAACGAGCTTTCTTCTAAGGAGGCGGAAGAATACAGCAAAGATTTAGGTATCAAGGAAAGGAGCCTTGATATTCTTGTAAGAGAATGTTTTACACAGCTTAACCTTATTACTTTTTTTACCGGTTATGAAAAGGAAGTGCGCGCATGGACGATTCCCGGCGGGTCAACAGCTTTACGGGCGGCAGGACAGATTCATTCCGATATTGAGAGAGGGTTTATAAGGGCGGAAGTAATTGCTTACGAGGAATTGATGAAGTTTCCAACCTTCAATGCAGCAAAAGAAAAAGGCATGGTAAGAGTGGAGGGCAAGGAAGCAATTATAAAAGACGGGGATTTATTGCATATAAGGTTTAATGTGTAGATAGTTGTAAATTTTTGAATGGAAATTTAACAGGCAGGGAAAAATTCCCTGCCTGTTAAATTTATTTACGATCGAATACCCTGAAGACTGCTGCAAGGTAGCTTATATTGACAGCCGCCTGATGCTAATCTAAAATAACACTAATATCCAATAAGAAGGACACCATGCAGAGAAAAGATTTGCTTGCATCATATAAAAAAAGGTCACATCAAATTAAAAAGAGGCTTCGGGAGTTTTCCAAAATTTACAAGCAGGGGAGATGGAAGATAAAAAACGGGGAACTTCTTGGAGTTGTTTTTGAGCCGTCTGAAATCAAAGAATATCCTGACCGGTTTATTTTTGAAGAACTTGCTTTTTGTATTTTGACCGCTGGCACCAGCGCCAGGCTTGGAATAAAGTGCCAGGAGAAAATCAGCCCTCATCTCATTGAAGGCAGCGGCGAAAAAATTTATCTGTCGCTAAAATCAGCGGGATACAGGTTTCCCCTTTCCAGGGCTGAATACATTATCAAGACCAGGGAATTTCTTTTTAAGGAATGTAATTTGAATTTGAAAAGTTTTATAGAATCCTTTGATGATGAAATTGCCCTTCGCGATTTTTTTGCTTCCAACAAGGCAGTTAAGGGGCTGGGCTACAAGGAAGCAAGTCATTTTTTAAGAAATATCGGATTAAAGGGCTATGCCATTCTGGATAAGCATATAGTCAGAAGCCTTAACGAAGTTGGATTATTAAAGACAGTTCATCCTCCGCGCAACAGGAAAGAATATTTATTAATGGAAGAAAAATTAAAAAAACTTGCCGGAGAGCTTTCCTTGGATTTTGATGAACTTGATCTTCTTTTATGGTCTGAAAAGACAGGGGAGATTTTAAAATAAACTACCCTGCAGCAATCTGCAGGGTATCCCTTCGGGCAAGTTTGTTTTGCGGCATGAGACCCCGCATCAAAACTGTGGGGTATTCCAATCACAAAATAAAGGCAGATTATGGAATTTCTTAAAAATGTTTCAATCGGACAGTATGTTCCGGGAGATTCCTTTCTTCACAGTCTGGACCCCCGCTCAAAGATACTTTTGCTTTTTATAATTGTCTTTACTGTTTTTTTTGTTTCAAGGCTTCCTTCTTATATAATACTCATCCTGTTGATGATTTACGGTGCGGCTCTCGGCAATATAAGCGTCTGGTATCTGATAAAAAGCTTGCGCTCAATTCTTTTTCTCATAATACTTACTCTTGTTTTAAATTTTTTCTTTACTCCCGGCACGGCTCTTGAATTTATTCCTTATGTAAAAGTAACATATGAAGGCGTTATTCTTGGGCTTCTTATGGCGGCAAGACTTGTGGTTCTTGTGATGTCAGCTTCCATTCTTACTTTAACAACCTCGCCGGTACAGATTACCGATGCCCTTGAGAGCCTTTTAAAGCCGTTAAAGTTATTTGGAATTTCATCTTATGAGATAGCTTTGATTATGACCATAGCTTTGAAATTTATTCCCGTTCTTATAGGCGAAGCAGAAAAAATAGCCAAGGCTCAAATGTCCAGGGGACTTGATATTGACAGGGGTAATATTATAAGGAGGATGAAGAATCTTGTGCCCATAATAGTTCCCCTTTTTGTTCATGCCTATAAACATTCCGAAGAGCTTGCAATTGCGATGGAGGCAAGATGCTACAGGGGCGGAGAGGGGAGAACGCGGCTAAAGGAATTAAGATTCGGCAGGATGGACTTTGTTGCAGTTGTTTTTGTGGGAGCGGTTCTTGTTATTCTCGTAAACATATAAACGAGCTATGGTAGTGTTCGAGCTTTGTACTCCCTCTTGGACAAAATTTGGGGAACTCAGGGTTTTGCGGAACCTTCTAGGCTGCGCATCCGCTCCGCCAAGAAGTTCCAGACGAAACCCGTGCTCTTGCTGCGCAAGTCCTCCCTATTCGGTCGGAACGCACCTCGTTCCGCTGCGAAATCCAAACTCGACCTTCGGTCTCAGACAGTGGATTTCGCGGACGCTCCACATTCGCCAAGTTTTGTTAGCCAATCAGTCCGTAGAAGCTCAAACGCTACCATAGCCCATAAAAAAAAAGAAACAAAGGATAAAAAATGAGAAATATTAAAATGGTTATAGAATATGACGGCTCGCATTTTTCCGGCTTTCAGAAGCAGAGAAGGAAGGGCATCATAACCGTGCAGGAGGAGATGGAGAATCTTCTTTCAAAAATCCTGCAGGAGCCGATTAAGGTGATTCCTGCGGCAAGAACGGATTCAGGCGAA
>JAMDEM010000040.1:2681-3918 GCA_023486985.1 Bacillota bacterium | reverse complement strand
ATTTTTGCATCGGACAACAAAACTCTTGGAAGATTCGTCCTTGCCGACATCCCGCCGGCTCCCAGGGGCATACCTCAGATTGAGGTTACCTTTGACATTGATTCCAACGGCATCATGAATGTAACGGCAAAGGACAGGGCAACCAATAAATCGCAGAAAATTCAAATAACCGCCACCACCAATCTTTCAAAAGATGACGTTGACAAGATGGTAAAGGATGCCGATTCTTATGCATCTGAAGATAAAAAGAGAAGAGAAGCTGTGGAAGCAAAGAACAGAGCCGACAGCCTCATCTATACGGCTGAAAAAACAATAAGAGAATCCGGAGACAAGGCTGACGGCGCTGTCAAAAAGAAAGTGGAAGACGGTATAGTATCTCTTAAGAGTGCCGCTGAATCAGGAGATATAAACAAAATAAAGAGTGAATCCGACACCTTAACCCAGAATCTCTATGAATTGACTTCTTCGGTCTATGCCAAAGCCGGAACACCTCCGGGAGGAGCACCTCACGGAGAAGCGCCTCACGGGGAAGCTCCGCACGGCGGAGACGGTCACGCCGGGGAGACAAAAGGCGATGAGAACATAGTGGATGCCGAATATAAAGTGCAGGATGAAAATAAATAAACATGGATTACAAAGACTACTATAAAATACTGGGTGTAGACAGGAATGCTTCAGAGAAAGATATCAAGCTGGCTTACAGAAGGCTTGCAAAAAAATATCATCCTGATGTAAATAAGGGGGATAAATCCTCTGAAGAAAAATTCAAGGAAATAAACGAAGCTTACGACGTATTAAGTGACAAAGAAAAACGCGCCCGTTATGACGAGTTTGGTTCAACATGGAAAGAAGGAGGAGCCCAGGGGTTCAGAACACACCCTGAAGGATACAGTGCCTTCAATTTTGACATGAACGACCCTGGCTCCGGTTTCCGTGGTGCAAACACGACAGGATTCTCCGATTTCTTCGATATGCTGTTTGGAAGAGGTGCCGGAAGACGCAATTTATGGGAGGACATCTCGGCAGAAGATACTGCAGGCGAAGAATATGGTGTCTCCCAGGCTGACATAGAATTCCCTATCGAGCTGACACTTGAGGAAGCCTATCGTGGAGCAACAAAGATGCTGGAACTGCAAAGAGAGGAAGCCTGCAGCAGGTGCTTGGGAAGAAGAATGACCGGGAACACTGTCTGCAGTGTCTGCGGCGGAAGCGGTTCCGTCTTAAAGCCCAGGATTTT
>JAMDEM010000040.1:0-2671 GCA_023486985.1 Bacillota bacterium | reverse complement strand
GAAGGCACTGTATCCTTCAGGGTGAAGGCAGAGTCAGCGGAAGACAGAAAGGCGATCTTTACCTGAATATCAAGCTTAAAAAACATCCAATCTTTGAGGTTAAAGGAGGAGATATTTACAGCGAGGTTCAGGTGGATTTAACCGATGCCGTACTTGGAGCGGAGGTAAAAGTTCCTACCCTCAGAGGAGAGGCAACTATGAAAATCCCGCAGGAAACTCAAAACGGAAAAACCTTCAGACTTGCAGGCGAGGGACTGCCGGCTTTCGGGAAAAATCTTGCCGGAAACCTGCTCGCAAAAATTGCGGTTAAGATGCCAACCGGCTTAAGCTCTAAAGAAAGAAAGCTTTTTGAGGAACTGGCTGATATCAGGAAAAGCCGCAGAGGGAGGGAGTCAAATGCCTGAGCACGATAACGAGCCTTTTTATGTCATAAGTGTGGTTGCGAAGATGCTTGATCTCCATCCCCAGACCATAAGGCATTATGACAGGCTGGGGTTGATCAGTCCTTCCAGAACAGCCGGGAAGATGAGGCTCTTTTCTAAAAAAGATATTGAAAGGCTCGAGCAGATTCATAGCTTTACTTCTGTCGGAGTTAACCTTGCCGGCGTGGAAATGCTGGTAAACATGATGGAGAAAATGGTAACAATGAAGCAAGAAATGGAAGAAGATATGAAAAAAATGCAGGAAGAACTTGAAGCCATGCACGAGCACTTTTACGGGGAATAAATACTTTTCTAAAGACATTTTTTAACAGAAGCCTGACAGCATTTTCAGGCTTTTTTTTCACATTAATCATATAAATGCCGCCCTGACCTTTTAATACAGTGCCCCAGCTTTTTTTCTTCCCAATCTTTTTCTTCAGGTTTAACCTCTGAGGTTTATGGGCATACTATAAGAAATTAAATTTTTTACCAAATTAAAGAAGGGAGAAACAATAATGAATAAAAAATTCCGGATTTTGTTAAGTGCCAGTCTGTCTTTACTGCTGCTTTTCTCGATGTTTTCAGCAGTACTATCTACTAATATCAGAGTATTTGTGGATGACCATGAGGTTTTTTTCAGCCAGCCTCCAGTAATGATTCAAAACAGTGTGCTCGTGCCATTGCGGGGTGTATTTGAACAGCTTGGCGCGGAAGTTCAATGGGATTCTGCAACAAGAACCATAACCGCCACACGGAATGGCACTGAAGTAATTATCAGAGTCGGCAGCTATACTGCCAGCGTGAACGGTGAAACCGTGAGACTCACAACGCCTGCGGCTATTATAAGAGGAAGCACAATGGTCCCTCTTAGATTTGTCAGCGAGTCTCTTGGTGCAGATGTTAAATGGAGGGCAGCAACCAGTACGGTTTACATATTTTCAGGAACCCAGGCCGGGCAGCCCACCCCCGCCCCTGCTTCTGCCGCAGCGCCTAACATTCAAAGCGTTTCCCATGATGCAGCAGCCGCACTCCACCCTGGTGATACCCTCAATGTAACAATAGAGGGTGATCCGGGCTGCACAGCCTCTTTTGATATTTTTGGCGTGGCTACGAAAGTTCCAATGAGAGAAGTTTCAAATGGAAGATATACTGGATCATTTCAGATTCCTTCCACCGCTCGCAGTGTTGGAAACGCCGCGGTTTTCGGCCGCCTGAGCCGTGGAGGGCGGGAAAGCATGCTTGCTACGCCGAGTGGAGTGACTATAACTGCGGAATCAGTACGAATAAGCAAAGTCCTGCCCAAAGAAAACAGCACTGTAAAAACGAATCTTCCCAATATGCTTGTTGTTTTTACAGGAAGCGGAAGCACCCGTGTTATTCCCTCTTCTGTGCGTCTTTATTTAAACAACCTTGATGTAACAAATGATGCAACAATTGACCAGGATATCATATCTTATATTCCCAAACAAAACCTTAATCCGGGAGTTAATACTGCCTTTGTTTCTGCAGCAGACACTGATGGAAATTCAATCACCAAGGAATGGAGCTTCATCGTGCAGACGGGAGCAACAATTCAATCAGTGACCCACAATGCCACCCGGCCCCTGGTTGCCGGCGATGTCATAACAGTTACCATGATTGGAGATTCCGGAGGCAATGCCACTTTCGACATAGGAACTTACCGCGTTAATATACCAATGGCAGAAGCTTCCGCCGGCCGGTATGTGGGAAACTATACGGTGCAGCCTGCAGATAGTTTCGCAAATGCTTATATAATAGGCCGCCTTACTCTGCCCGGACGGCCAAGCGTGTCTTTAAGCGCAACCACACCTGTGTCTGTTTCTGCCACAGCACAGGGCAACTTAATAGTGACAATTACTTCTCCTTCTCCGAATGATGTTGTAGGGGAGCAGTTTGAAATCGCAGGCAGCACAAGTCCTTATGCCACAGTTTCTCTTAATGTAAAACTGAATGTGGCAGGGGGCTTTATAAATGTTGATGTACTTTCGACTGATGTACAGGCGAATGAATCCGGGCAATTCCGCTATCAATTTAACGGCATGACACCAATTCAGGGAGGAACTTATACAATTACGGCAGTAGCTAAAAACAGTCAGGGACAGCAGTCGGCGCCTGCAAGTGTAACAGTTAAAAGAAAGTAGCCAAAAGCGGATAAAAATAGGTTGGGAGTGATAATATGCGGATAAATATTAAATCAATTGTTTTAATTATTTTCTGTTTGTTCCTGT